>LXTK01000082.1 GCA_001643475.1 Proteobacteria bacterium SPGG2
CGAGTCTCGTACCCGAGAATAAATTGGCGGCTATCCGTGACCTGGGCGCAGACGTGCGTATTGTTGGCGATTCACAAGACGATGCGGAAGAGGAGGCCAAGCGGCTCATTCAAGAACAACAGATGATCGCGGTGCATCCGTTCGACCATCCCCATATCATCGCTGGACAGGGTGTAATCGGTGTTGAGCTGCTGGAAGACTTGCCGGATATCGATTGCCTATTGGCCGGATTATCTGGCGGCGGTTTGATATCGGGTATCGCTATTGCCCTAAAGGCCGCCTCACCGAAGATTCGCGTCATTGGTGTTTCTATGGAGCGGGGTCCGGCCATGTTCCATAGTATCAAGGCGGGTAAACCTGTACCAGCCGAAGAGCACAAGACATTAGCAGATAGTTTGGCTGGCGGGATCGGGCTCGATAACCGTTACACGTTTACGCTCGTGCAACAGTACGTCGATGACATGATCCTTGTCACTGAAGAACAGATTGTAGCTGCAATGACGTACTTGTATCGCTCCGACCGAGTTATCGCTGAAGGTGGGGGCAGTGTTGGTGTGGCTGCGCTACTGCACGATCTTGTGCCACACGTACGTGGCAATATTGTCTGCGTTATCAGCGGTGGCAACATCGACATGGGGCAGTTTAACCGTGTCGTTAACGGCGAACATACGTTTGACTAGGGAGGGCGTATGTCAGTGCTGGTACTGACGGAAAGCGAAATGCGCCAGTGCGTTGGGCTGGATCACGAGGCGTTGGAGGCAGTGCAAAACGCTTTTACCTGGTTAGCCGATGATAAAGTGGTTATGCCACCTATCATGCATATCGAAGTGGCCGAAAATAATGGTGATGTAGATATTAAGAGCGCTTTTGTCAAAGGCTTCGATAGTTTCGCAGTGATAATGGGCTCGGGTTTTTTTAACAACCCCCGACTGGGGCTACCCAGTTCTAGTGCCATGATGGTATTGCTAAGCGCAAAGACAGGGTTTTGCGAAGCGGTGCTACTCGACAACGGGTACCTAACTGATGTGCGTACGGGACTGGCGGGTGCCGTAGCTGCCAAATTCTTGGCGCCTGAAACTGTTGATACGGTGGGAGTAATCGGGACTGGCGCACAGGCACGCTATCAGATCAAGAGCCTGAAGCTGGCGCGCGATTTTGAGCGACTACTGGTTAGTGGTCGGACGTCCGAACGCACGAGTGTGTATATCGATGAAATGCACAACGCACTAGGCGTCGATGTTGTTGCAGTCGAAAGCGTAGAACAGCTGGTGCGTGAAAGCCAAATAGTCGTTAGCACCACGCCATCGCGCGAGGCACTGATCGAAGCCGAATGGCTTCATCCCGGCCTTCATATTACCGCTATGGGATCCGACCTCGCCGGTAAGCAGGAATTGGCAGCCGATGTCTTGGGGTTTGCCGACGTGTTGGTTTGTGATAGAAAATCGCAATGTTTCTCGATGGGTGAGTTACAGCACGGTCTAAGTGCCGGCATCATTACTGAAGAATCTGCAATCTACGAGTTAGGCGAACTGACGTCTGGGCGGGTGGCGGGCCGACGTTTACCCCAAGACATTACTGTCTGTGATCTTACTGGCACTGGCGTACAAGATACGGCGATCGCATTGGTGGCCTATAGGAAAGCAATGCAATCAGGCCTTGGTTCGAAGATCGACAATTAGGTTTGCCACGCATCATCTGCGGTTCTGAGTCTATGCCCGTCTCGCAAAAGACAGCCTCGGCCCTGTGAACCTGTATCGACACGGCGATGGCCACCGCCGCCATTGGCGCCTCTTACGCCGCCATGATCGGCGGACAGCCGAAACTTGGGGCCACGGTTGGTCTTTTTATCGGCTCTGGCGTCAGTGCCCTCGAGGTCTTCGTTGTTCAACGTCGGGTCGGCGAGCCCCTGCGTCGCATGAAGCTACCATACTTCATCGGTATCATGACAGTTTTATGGGTGCTGATCATAACCATCGGCCTGCATGTGATACCACATCTCTATGGAATGTCGGAGGGTCTCTATCCCAAGGAGTGGGCCGGTAACAAATTGTGGCAAGACATGGCCTTCTCCCTAGCGGTGGCATTCTTAGTAAATTTCTTTGGTCGCATACGTAGTCTGGTCGGCAGCCGTGTGTTATTTGATTTTTTTGCTCGGGTGTTATCACCGACCACTACGGGAGGAACGCGTCTTCCTGTTCTTGGATCTTGCGCCAGTCGACGATGTTGTCGGAGAAACTCGGCGACATACGCGTACAATCGTTGATCGGACGATTCTTTTTCGATATTGCGCGACCAATCAGCGAATATGGGGGCGAAACTCACCGATACATCGGCGACGAGATTCTGGTCGCTTGGCCGCTAGAGGAAGCTATTAGGGAGGCACGTTGCATCCGCTGTGTGTTCGCTATCCAGGACCTTCGCCGCTCGGGCGCCCACATATCGTACTGAATTCGGCGTGGTTCCTGAATGCCGTATCGATATGTACGGCGGGTCTGTCGTCGCCAGTGAGGTGGGTGATGAGAAGCGGGAGATTGTCTATTTCGGCGATACTATTAACACCGCGACCCGTTTGGAGCAGATGTGCCAGCAGTGGAAACGAGCATTTCTAGTCTCGGGGGAACTACGCAGCAGGATGAGTCTATCGTCAGACATATTCACTGAAGAACTCGGCACAATGGAACTACGGGGAAAGCAACGACAAGTAAGAATTCTGAGCTTGTCGCGGGCTGCTTGATCGGAGAAAAAATCGTGTCGGTTGGCGAAACTATTTCAGACTATCTTAATCAACGCGTCAAGTACTTCGTTGGGCCGTTCGGTCAACATCGCGTGACCGCAATTATTCATTACAACAATCTCGGCCTCAGGGATCAATTTACCAAGATGGTTGCCGACGCGTGACGGTGTCATGACGTCGCGACTACCGAGGATTACCAGAGTCCGACATTTTATTTGAAGCGCGCGGTCCGAGCCATCACCGTAGTCGTTACATGCCTTAAGCCCCGCGTGAATGACGCCAGCACCGGCACGTTCCAACAGTTTCATGTTGCCACCCGTCATCCATAGGCCTGGCGTACCGACACCGCCAACTTGTCCAACATGGCTATGGCTCCAAATCGTTAGCATGTCGAGGGCCGCGTGGTCATCGGCCTTGGCCGCTTCCAAGAGCTGATCATGCACGGGCATGGGGGCAGAGATACCGAGTAGCGCGAGTGCGCGTGCACATTTGGGGTGCCGCACTACGGTTTCGAAAGCGACGAGCGATCCCATGCTATGGCCAATGATGGCGGCCTGTTTAACACCAGCCGCAACAAGTACGCGTGCTACCCAGTCTGCCATGTCCTCTATGCTTTCAAGTGGCGGGCCTTCTGAACGACCGTGACCAGGCAAATCGACGGCGACTACGTTGCGACCGTGCCGCGCAAAGTAGCGCATCGGTAACGTCCAAACCGTGTGATCGAGTCCGGTCCCATGAATGAATATGGCTGACAGCTTCGACGGATCAAGCTCGCGACCCAACGTCATCACATATGCCGTCTTTCCATCTACTTTCAGTTCCATGATCGTCCTAGCCTTTCTGTGAAACATACAACGCCCGAGCCAAATCTTCGGTCAAGTCATCGGTGTCTTCGAGTCCAATCGAGAGCCGGATGAGTCCCTCGGAAATGCCCGCCGCCTCTAGCGCTGCCGCATCCATGCGATGATGGGTTGTACTGGCCGGGTGGATCGCTAATGATTTGGCATCACCGACATTGGCAAGATGTGAGAAGATCTGTAGGCTCTCGATGAATTTTTGGCCGGCAGCACGATCCCCCTTGATACCGAAACTAAAGACCGCACCGCAGCCGTGTGGCAGTAGTTTCTTGGCCAGCTCATGGTCGGGGTGATCAGGCAACTCGGGATAACTGACCCAGTCGACTGCTTTGGCTGAGCTGAGATAGTTCACCACCTTACGGGTATTTTCGACATGGCGCTGCATGCGCAGCGATAAGGTTTCCAAGCCCTGCAAAAGATGAAACGCCGTGGTTGGGCTCATGCAGGCACCGAAATCGCGTATACCCTCTTTGCGCGCGCGCGTGATAAAAGCGGCCGGCCCGAATTGTTCGACAAACTTGAGGTTATGGAAACCGTCATAGGGCTCGGTCAACGTTGGAAATTTACCCGAAACCTCCCAATCGAAGCGCCCACCATCTACCACTACACCGCCGATGATTACGCCATGACCACTTAGGAACTTAGTCGCTGAGTGAAAAATAAGATCCGCGCCTAAATCAAATGGGCGACACAGATAGGGGGTGGTAAAGGTCGAGTCGATTAACAACGGGATGCCTGCATCATGAGCGATTTCAGACACCAATGGGGTATCGAGGACCTCAAGGCCTGGATTTCCCAGCGTCTCGCCAAACAGGAGTTTAGTTTGTGGACGAATGGCCTCCTTAAAGGCGTCGAGATCGCGTGGATCGACGAACGTTGTGTCGATGCCGAAACGCGGCAATGTGTACGCAAGCAAATTGTGTGAACCGCCATAAAGTGAGCGTGATGCCACGATATGGTCGCCGGCACTCAAGATAGTGGCGATGGCAAGATGCATCGCCGCTTGACCGCTAGCGGTACAGATGGCGCCGACGCCGCCCTCCAACGCTGAGATTCGCTCCTCGGCGACAGCGGTGGTCGGGTTAGAGATTCTTGAATAGACGTGGCCGGCGCGCTCGATATTGAAAAGCCCGACGGCGAAGTCAGCGTCGCGAAAAACGTATGAAGCGGTCTGGTAGATCGGCGCCGCACGCGCTCCAGTCGCCGGGTCAGGTTGTTGTCCCGCGTGCAGGCTTAGCGTGTCGAACCGTATATGTTTAGGGTCGGCCATGGGCTATCCTCCTCAAGTGCATCGGCGTACGATACACACGCACACTAGAGAGGTCCAACCATCTCGTAGCCATCTGTCGTTGCGTTTGTAAGCGTTGGCGTTTAACGTTTGACCACCGGTAAGAGCCTAAGAGGAGGCCGCTATGGCCGAGCCGGCCATCGTTGTCGAAGATCTACATAAGAACTTTGGTGCGTTGGAGGTCTTGAAAGGCATCTCGCTGCAGGCCAACGAGCACGATGTGGTCTCCATCCTCGGGAGTAGTGGTTCTGGCAAGAGTACCCTGCTGCGGTGTATCAACCTGCTCGAGACGCCGACCTCGGGCAGGGTCTTCGTGCATGGGGAGCTTATCAAGATGCGCGCAAGACGCGGCCGTGATGCTGTGCCTGAAGATCAAAAGCAGGTCGACCGCATACGCGCAAAATTGGCCATGGTATTCCAACAGTTCAATCTTTGGTCGCATATGACGGTGATGCAGAATGTGATCGAGGCACCGATCCATGTGCTCAAGCTGCCAAAGAACGAAGCCATGGAGCGGGCCAAGGCCGTACTTGAGCGTGTCGGTGTGTATGATCGCAAGGACTACTATCCTGCCCACTTGTCAGGCGGCCAAATGCAGCGCGCCGCCATTGCCCGAGCGCTCGCCATGGAGCCCGAGCTGATGTTGTTCGATGAGCCCACGTCGGCCCTGGATCCCGAGCTGGTGGGCGAAGTCCTGAGGGTGATACGCAGCCTGGCCGAAGAAGGCCGGACCATGCTGGTAGTTACGCATGAAATGGGGTTTGCGCGCGAGGTCTCATCCAGGGTAATGTTCCTGCACCAGGGTCGGGTTGAGGAGGACGGCCCGCCGGAGCAGGTGTTTGATAAGCCGAAATCCGAGCGCTTTCGGCAGTTTATGTCGGGGATGCTCAAATAAGCGGCCAGTGAGCGTTTGCACGGGCTGCAAGATCGTTAGGTAACAGACTAGAACCGGAGGATGCATATGAAAAGGTTAACATTAGCAATTCTTAGCGCTGCGCTGGTGCTTGTTTCGGGTGCCGCCATCGCTAAAGAGTGGAAGATCGTTCGAATCGGCGTCGAAGGCGCCTACCCGCCTTTCAGCTCGGTCACCACTTCTGGAGAGCTGGTTGGTTTTGACATCGACATTACTAAGGCGCTGTGCAAGGAAATGCAGGTCAAGTGCTCGATGGTCCAGCAGGACTGGGACGGTATCATCCCAGCACTGCTCGCGCGCAAGTACGACGCAATCATTGCATCGATGTCGATTACCGAGAAGCGCAAGAAGAAGGTCGCCTTCTCCGACAAGTACTACAACACGCCGGCCAAGTTTGCCCGCAAGAAGGGCTCCGGCATTGAAATCTCCAAAGAAGGCCTTAAGGGCAAGACGGTAGGGGTGCAGCGCGCGACAACACACGACGAATTCATTACGGGGGAATTCGACGACACCGCTACGATTAAACGGTATGGAACCCAGGATGAGGCTTATTTAGACGCCGTGGCCGGGCGCGTCGACCTGTTATTGGCAGACTCGGTGGCCATGGATGATGGCTTTCTCAAGACCGATAAGGGCAAGGATTGGGAATTCGTCGGCCCGGACTACACGGATCCGAAATACTTCGGCATCGGCGTCGGCATCGCCATCCGCAAGCAAGATACAGATCTGGTCGAAATGTTCAACAAGGCCATCGCCGGCATCCGTACCAAAGGTACCTACGCGAAAATCAACGCGAAATACTTCGACTTTGACGTCTACGGCGACTGAAGGACCGAAGATGGCAAACTGATCGACGCCACTGTCCGGCTCGCCGGACAGTGGCGTTGTCTTCTTTACCACTAGGGTGAGTGCGGTATATGGCTGACCTGGCCGCATCTCTCGACCGCATACTCCATCATCTATTCGATAATTTCCTCGACGGATACTTCTATCCGTTCATCCTTGAAGGGCTGCTCCTGACCATCGAGCTGTTTTTACTATCGCTCGCCCTGTCCGTGGTGCTCGGCATGATCGGCGCCGTCGCCAAGTTGTCCAAGTCCCGAATAGCCCAGGCGAACGCCGCCGTCTACACCACGGTCATCCGGGGCGAGCCGAACCTTGTAACGATTTTTGTCATTTTCTACGGTGGGCAAATCCTGGTGAATAACATCGGCGATAAGCTGGGCTTGGGGTACATCGACGTCAGCGAGTTCATCGCCGGCACCATCACTCTCGGCGTCATCTTCGGCTCCTACATGACCGAAACCTTTCGCGGCGCCATTCTGGCTGTGCCGCGTGGTGAGATCGAAGCCGGCTACGCTTACGGCATGACAGCCTCGAAGGTGTTCTTTCGAATCACGTTGCCTGCGAGCATCCGCCACGCGCTACCGGGTTTCGGCAACAACTCGCTGGTGCTCCTCAAAGACACAGCGCTGCTGTCGCTGATCGGTCTGCAGGATATGCTTTTCAGGGCGCAGCAGGCGGCCGGTGCGACGCGGAAGCCTTTTACTTTCTACTTCACCGTTGCGGTCATATATCTCATTCTCACGGCCCTGTCGAAGTTGGGGCTTCGGTGGTTAAACAAGCGCTACAGCGTGGGCGTGCGCAGGGCCTGAACCATGGATGTTGCGGCAATCATCGACAATCTACCCCTGTACTTCAAAGGGCTGGGGATCACCCTTTCGCTCGTATCAGGAGCGCTTGTCTGTGGGATGGTGCTGGCCATCCCAATTGGGCTGCTGGCGAGCGTCAGAAATCCCTTGATCTGGGCGCTGCCAAAGGCCTATATCTACTTGTTCACCGGCACGCCGCTGCTGGTGCAGATGTACATAATCTATTACGGAACCGGCCAGTTCGAGGCTCTGCGGGAAAGCTTTCTGTGGCCGGTCTTGAAGGAGGCTTACTGGTGCGCATTGATCGCGTTTGCACTGAACACGGCGGCTTACACGGCGGAAATTCTACGCGGTGCGATCGAACAGACCTATTATGGTGAGATAGAGGCTGCACGGTCGGTGGGTATGTCGAAGGCGACGATATATCGGCGCATCATTCTGCCCAGTGCCTTCCGGCGTGCACTACCCGCCTACGGTAACGAGGTCATCTTCATGCTGCACGGCAGCGCGCTGGCAGGCATCATCACCATTGTCGATCTCTTCGGTGCCGCTCGCATCGTCAACTCGCGCTATTTCGTGCCGTTCGAGTCTTTTATCACGGCGGGCTTCTTCTACCTCTGCGTCACGTTCCTGATCGTGTGGGGTTTTAAACTGTGGGAGAAGCGCTGGCACGCGCATCTACGCCCACGCGACACCGATGCCGCTCAAAAGGTCGGCAAGCTTCCGGTAAGTAAACCGGGTTAAAGAGGCTCGCCCTGTATTCAGCGGGTGAAATCTGCTTGATCTCGCTCGCCGGTAACAAGTCCCGCTAGCTCCATGCCCAACAATGCGCCGAACTTGAACATGTGGCCAGAACCACCAGTGATTGCAACAGCGCATTGGCTTGTCTTAACGACGAATCGTTCATCCATGCTCCATCCGTAATAGCAAACTCGACCTTCAATAATCTCGTAACGGTCGAAATCCTCCAAGGCACTCTCAAAGTAGGTAAGCACCTGTGCTGGTTCATCGGGCGCTAGAATTCTCGGTGACGAGAGATCACCCGGGCGCCGATGTGAGCCGGCACCTACCTTTAGTCCAGTATCTGCGACGGGTGGTAGGCCCGAGCGTCGTCGGTACCACCAAAATCTACGATGACGGGCGAGTTTCGCCAACACTGCAAGTAATGGGCAGGAGGTCGAAGATAAATTACGGCTTGGCGAATCGGCTTAACATGAGCCGCAAGTTCTGGCAGCAGCTGTGGCGCCCAGGCACCTGCCGCGACCACCACGGCATCGCCTTCGTGTTGTGTATGGTCATTGAGGGTGACGATTGCATGGTGAAAGTCGACATCCCGTACCATCGTTTGAGGATGTATTTCACTGCCTTGATTTCTCAGCCAGACAGTCAGTGCGCCAACGATACGGTCTGCGAGTAGCACCCCGCCCTCGGCGTTGTAGAGGCCCATGCGTCGCTGCGTAGTCGTAGGAATGGGCACAGCCTGTTTGATAGTCACCTTGTCTAACTCCTCATAGGGCACGTTCAGACGATCGAAAGATGCGCGAGATGAAGCGTAATCATCAGCGCGGCCACCAATTAGTAATGTACTGGTCTCGGCGTAATGTTGTTCTCCCAAATCACGCCAAAGTCTCCGCCAGGCTTGGAAAGCCGGCTTTACCATTCGACAGTAACCGTCTCGCTCACCGTAGGCCAATCGAATGATTCGGTGTTGGTCGTAGGACGCCGCCATTGGATTAGGGACTGCACCTTGGTCGTATACCACCGGGGTGTGGCCGAGACGGACAAGGGCCCAGGCAGTCGAAAGCCCAACTATCCCGCCGCCCACGACAAGTATCTTCACGATACCTACTCCTCACTCTCGGGCATCGATTATTTAAGCGTTTCGGGAGAACGCGTCAAAGCTATAGATAGCTAGCGCTACCCAAATACATGTGAACGTGATCAAGTGCGCAGTGGTAAACGGCTCACCGTACACCAGTACTGCCAGCAGAAAATTCAAGGTTGGAGCCAGATACTGCATGAGCCCAACCGTGGATAGGTGTACGCGGCGCGCCGCCTGCAGAAAACAGACTAACGGTATGGCCGTGACAATACCGGCAAACACCAAGAGCACGTCGGTGGTTAAGTTGATGTGGCCAAAGGCACCCCCGCCGTGTAGGGCAAGGGTGCCAAGAAAGAAAAGCGCCACCGGCGTTGCCAACAAGGTTTCTATGCTTAGCCCGCGAATCGCATCACCGCCCGCGCGCTTTCGCAATAGTCCATAGAAGCCGAAGGTGAATGCAAGGGTCAGCGCGATCCATGGAAAACTGCCAAGCCTAAGAATCAGATTAAGTACGCCAACAACCGCTAACGCCACGGCCAGCATCTGTCGGCCGCTTAGGCGCTCGCGCAAGAACAAGACGCCCAGTACCACACTGACTAGCGGGTTTATGTAGTAACCAAGACTAGACTCAAGTAATCGATCATTGTGTATCGCCCAGATGAAGATCAACCAGTTACTACCGACAAGCAGAGTAGTGATCAGATAAAAGCCAAGATTACGCAAATCTCGTAGTTCGGCGAAAATCAGGCGGCCTTGGCGCTTGACCAGGACAAGGATGAATAATGCCGCCATCGCCCATACCACCCGGTGCGCCACGATTTCCAATAATGACACGTGGCCCAACGCCTTATAGTAAATGGGTACCAATCCCCAGATGCCAAAGGCGGTGACGCCATATAAGATCCCGGTTACCCCGGCATCTCGACTGCATTCTGATGCGAGTGTCGTTGTCTTCATTTCAAAATAGGTGCTACGGGCTGGTCTCCTTGGAGCAAAGTCTACAGAATGCCTTGCCCCTAAGGGTGTGGCTACATAAAGAGGTTTGATGCTGTAAAGGGCAAAGTATTGTTAACTTGTGGGGTGCAGCAGCTTGCGTACCGACGCAGAAATGCTGGCTTCCCCGCTTGCCCGGTAACTTTCATGGTTCGCTTCGATATCTTTTTCTTTGTAACGGTAGTTGACCATGAGCCCACTCGATTGCTGGATGCCTTTCGGGGAAACATCGGCGAGCCAGTTAATTCTCTCGATACGCGCGCCGTTACTGAGGTGAAAGTGCGCGACTCGATCTCGTGCATGACCGTCCGTTTTTTCGTGCACGAGATAATGTGCGCAAAGACGCATAAGTGGTCCTTTAAGCGCTTGCGCCACACGCCGGTCCTGATACCACGTGGGGGTAGCGAGCAGATCATAAATGGGATGGCCGCTGTCGGTAACGGGTAGTAATGGTTGTAGCGCATCGCGTTCAGACGAGGTCAATAATTGATCGTCTTTCTGCTTCAGTTGTTCTTCGAGGTAATGTCGAAGGCCGGGGATGGGTGATAACGTCGCGAATGTCTTGATATTGACCAACTCCTGAGCCAATCGATTGACAACCCGTTTGATAAGAAAGTCTCCGAAGTTCACGCCCTGTAAGCCCGTTTGCGTGTTTGAGATCGAATAGAATATGGCGGTATTTGACGTAAGCGGATCGCGCGGCGCAATCAACTTTTCCAGAAGTGCAGCGGGTGCATCCCAGGTAATGCGCTTGAGGTCCAAAAATCCGATATCAAACCACGAGGCAAGCAAGTCCTTAAGGTCGGCATCCAAATTCTGTAGCCACAAGTCACCGTCGCTATAGCGCATGAGATCGGCGCGCATATCTACCAAAAACTTTACTCCGGCCGGCAGTGAGTTGAATTGCATCAGCAATTTACGGCTCGGTGGAGTCAGTACATGTCGAAGACGTGTTTGTGCCGCGAATGCACGTTCCGGCTTGTCGATTTCACGAATATCGCGTGTAGCCTGATAAAGGTCTTGGCGATCAACGGCAAAATTTTGAGCCAGGATCTGCAAGAAACGCTCGCGCCCATCCTCATTGAGACCGAGGTAAGATTGCCCTAAGGCGGCTGCCCGTGCACGCGCAGATACTTCGCCACCCTTCGCTAGCAAGCACTCACGCATCTGTGCGCGCAAGATGTCAGCATCATCGTCAGGCAGATCGGGTTGTAGAGACGGCGTTTCACCAGCCCGGGCCGACTGACTAATAGCGCGCCAGGCACTCTTCAGGTTTACCAAGGTGCGTTGAAAAATACTGGTTGGCGGGGAACTCATAACATCGCGTTTGTAGTTGAAGTCACTGCCTAGTATCAGTTTAGGTCAAATAGAACCCTCGACCAACCCCCGGGTTCGACAGCGGCAATACTGAAACCTAGGAGACGGGGATATTCTTCTCTGGGTCATAGAAAGGGAAGGACACAACTGTAGCTCGCCTCTTTCCTTCGGTTGTTTCTACGCCAAGGCCTGTACCGTCACGGCTGTTTTTCGAGGCGACGATCACGATGCTGATATTCTTATTCAAACGGGGAGAGTAAACACACGATGATAGTTTGCCGGTGGGGCGCTCGTCATGGAACACGGTCCAAGGGTGTTCATTACCTTCCTTCAGGGCGGACCGTCGATCTCCAGTCCCACCAGCCGCCGCCTTATGCCTTTGGCCTTAATCCTTCGCAGCGAATCTTTACCAATAAAATCGCCTTCCTGCTCAAGATCAACGTATTTCTCGAAGCCAATCTCGAAAGGGTTTTCATTGCTGGTCATATCAGACCCATAGGAAAGCAACCTTGCCTCCATTCGGCGAATCTGTGAGGGCGCGCCGAGACCGATGTTATAAGGTTTGCCGGCTTCCATCACCGCCTCCCAAAGAAGATCACCATATCGGCCATCACGCAGGTAAATCTCGTAGCCCAGTTCGCCGCTCCATCCAGTGCGGGATACGACCAGCGGTATGCCCCGAAGATCGATTTCTTTTAGCCAGAAGTAACACAGTTCGTTGATCCAATCGCCAAATAATGCCGCCATGACCAGCATGGACTTGGGTCCTCGCATCTGTATGGGAGAGACATTAGGCTCGGCGATATTCACATCCATTCCTGAATTGAGCGCGACGCCCTGTGCCCACAACAACACATCAGAATCGGCCAACGACAACCAAAAATGATTCTCACCCAAACGTACTAGAACGGGATCATTGATGATGCCACCGTTTTTATTCGTAATGAGCACGTATTTACATTGGCCGACCTTACATCTGAAGAGATTACGTGGTGTCAACAACTACACGAAGCGCGCGGCATCGGCACCCGTTATCTCGACCTGACGTTGGCAAGCAACATCCCATAGCGTGACATCGTTGATCAGTCGCCAGTAATCCGTGACTGGGTCTTCGTAATAGAGCGGCATATACATATGGGTGTAAGTCGTGTAGGCGTTGAAACCATAGCGGCGAGTTGCCGCGAAGAATGGTGACTTACGAACCCGCGGACCGAACTGAATCAGAGGTGTGTTGTTGGGTGTAGTCACAGTGGTTTGTTAGCGTCGGCGTCGCTCATATAAAGAGCGGCGGCGCGCGCAACCTCTGTTAGACGTTAGAATCGGGGAAAGCGCTCTTCCGGCGGGTTATGAAGTCTTGCAGCGCTTCGTCCACGGCGGGATCGATTTCTGGTGCGACGTAGTCTTCGAGCATTTGCTTCCATATCTTATTGGCCCGTTGTGCCGCATCCATGCTTCCTTCTGACTGCCATTGCTCAAAGCTATTATTGTCAGCGATATTCGAGCGATAGAAAGCCGTTTCAAAGTTGGCCTGAGTGTGGGCACAACCAAGGAAGTGTTGTCCGGGCCCGACTTCGCGGATGGCATCCATGGCCTGTCCATTTTCGGACAGATCTACGCCCTTCAAAAACACCTGCATCATGCCCGCTTGATCGGCATCCATTACAAATTTTTCGTAACCCATGGCTAAACCGCCTTCGAGCCAACCGGCGGTATGAAGAACAAAGTTGACGCCGGCAAGAACAGTTGATTGTAACGTGTTAGCGCTCTCGTAGGCGGCTTGTGCATCGGCAGTCTTGGATGCGCATAATGCGCCGCCACTGCGAAACGGTACACCTAAACGTCGCGCCAGCGACGCTGCAATAAACAACACCAAAGATGGTTCTGGAGTTCCAAACGTGGGGGCTCCCGACTGCATCGATATCGAGCTCCCGAACGTTCCGAAAACAACAGGTGCCCCGGGACGCACGAGTTGTATGAAGGCCATGCCGGCCTGTGCCTCGGCAAAGAGTTGCGCCACCGTGCCCGCTACTGTAACCGGCGACATCGCCCCCGCGAGTATGAAGGGCGAGATTACAGTGGCCTGGTTGGCGCGAGCGTATACTTTTGCTGCGCCTAACATGGTGCCATCAAAGGTCATGGGCGAGTTCGCATTGATTAAACTGGCAATCACCGCATTGTTATCGACAAACTCTTCACCAAAAACAATCTTTGCCATTTCTACCGTGTCTTGCGCGCGTTCAGCCTGTGTGACCGAACCCATGAAGGGTTTGTCGCTGTAGCGTATATGGCTATACACCATGTCCAAGTGTCGTTTATTGACCGGGAGATCTACGGGCTCGCACACGGTACCCCCTGAATGATGTATGGCTGGGGATAAGTATGCCAATTTCACAAAATTGCGAAAATCCTCAATCGTGGCGTAGCGTCGACCCTCGTCAAGGTTGCGGATAAATGGCGGTCCGTACGCGGGCACGAAGACAGTATTGTCGCCACCAATCGATACGCTGCGGGCTGGATTGCGCGCATGCTGGGTGAACTCCTTTGGCGCAGTTGCCTGAATTAAACTGCGACACATACCACGAGGAAACCGTACGCGCTCGCCATCTACGTCAGCGCCGGCATCTTTCCAGATCTGTAGTGCTTCCGGGTCTTCGCGAAACTCGATGCCGATTTCCTGGAGGATTGTTTCGGCATTGTCCTCTAGCAACTCGAGGCCGTCTTCGCCTAATACCTCGTAAATCGGCAGCTTGCGTGTGATGTAGGGATTCTGTGTCAGCGCCGGTTTGAGCCTCGCCGCACGGCGAGCAGCCCGCCCAGCGCCTCGTCTACCCCGCGCCCTGTGTTGCCCGTCAGCCATGACTTACTCCGACTTTCTAACGTGTGCACATTCTATTCGGTCTGCCACTGTGCCCATAGTCGTCTGGCGACGCCTGCATGTGTCTGCGCGTCGTTTGTAGGTTGCTAAGAGCCGTTTTCTGCGCTGGAATGGCGCATTTGTGCAAGACACCGTCGCACGGGGATGCGCCGGTGGCGCCAGACCGCGGCTACACTCTCGATCCGCCACGGGCCGGGTTCTTGCTGTGGACTGAGTGTGCGCACTGGGGTGAGCAAACTTTCCAGTTGCCCATCGTCAGACCGCTGCCGATGCGACCCGACTGACGAGAGTAAGGCATTGTGTTGAATGGCATAATCATCGCAAAATGGACCGCAGGGCCGTTTGATCGGCTGTAGCTGTGCAGATGCCCGATAAAATAATCAGAGGCGTGCGAGGGGCCTGGGTATGAAAACACATGCACGGGTGGTGGTGATTGGAGGCGGTGTCGTTGGTGTAAGTACGTTGTATCACCTCACTAAGAAAGGTTGGTCGGATGTAGTCCTAGTGGAGAAGGCTGACCTTACCCATGGTTCAACCTGGCATGCCGCCGGCCTCCTCCCCCTGTTTAACATGAGCTATAGCGTCGGCCAGTTACATAAGTACAGTGTCGACCTATACAAGGCGCTCGAAGCAGAGACCGGCCAAAATGTGGGCTTTCATGTGACCGGAAATCTACGGTTGGCCACTAATAAAGAGCGCATGGACGAGTATCATAAGTATTGTGGGACAGCGAATACCATCGGTGTACCTTTCCAGATGATTACCCCCAGCGAGATCAAAGAACTTTGGCCGCTATGTGAGACCAAAGGATTAGTTGGTGCGCTTTATCATCCTGATGATGGCCACATCGCGCCCGCCGATGTCACTATGGCGATGGCCAAAGGTGCTCGCAACGGCGGTGCGGATATCTACCGACACACGGAAGTCACAGCTATTGAATGCCGACCCAGCGGTGAATGGTTGGTAAAGACCAATAAAGGCGATATCACCTGCGAGCATGTAGTCAGCGCTACCGGTTCGTGGGCACGCCAAGTAGCCGGCATGGTTGGCCTCGATATACCGGTTATCGCCGTCGAGCATCAATATATTGTCACCGATGAAATACCGGAACTGATGGAAAGGAAGGAGGCCGGCTTACCGGAGATGCCGGTATTGCGTGAAAGCGATGCATCATACTATCTTCGCGAGGAACGCCAGGGCTTGATTCTGGGGCCCTACGAAAAAGGCGCCAAGGCGTGGGCCGTGGACGGCGTACCTAAGGGCTTTGGCCAAGAGTTGCTACCTGGCGATATTGATCGCTTGGAACCCCATATCGACGCTGCGATTAATCGTGTACCCATTTTCGGCAAGGCTGGTATCAAAGACTGCATAAATGGGCCGATTCCTTATACACCCGACGGCAATCCGATCGTCGGGCCGGCGTGGGGGCTGAAGAATTTCTGGTTGAATGACGGCCATAGCTTCGGCATTACCGCTGCCGGCGGTGCCGGTTGGCAACTAGCCGAATGGATAGTCGAAGCCGAGCCGGGTATCGACATGCTCAGCGTTGATCCACAACGATATGGCGAATACGCAAACAAACAGTACACCAAGCTCAAGAATGAGGAGGCATACGAGCACGTCTTTATCATCCACTATCCCGACGAAGAGCGGCCCGCGGCACGCCCGGCCAAGACCAGTCCCTGTCATGAACGCTTGGATGCCCGTGGTGCCGTGTGGGGGCAGCGTTATGGTTGGGAGCGACCTAACTGGTTTGCACCTAAAGGCGTGGAACGAAAGGACGACTGGAGTTTTCGTCGCAGCAAGTACTGGGAGTATGTAGGCAATGAATGCAAGATCACGCGCGAGCGCGCCACGATTATCGATATTACTAGTTTTACTAAGCATGAAGTTTCGGGCCCTGGGGCGGAGATGTATCTTGATCGGATGGTGGCACGTAAGCTGCCAAGGCGCGCCGGGCGGGTCAGCCTATCGCACGCGTTGACACCCTCGGGCGGTGTGCGTAGTGAGTTCACCGTTACACGTTTGGGGCCCAATCAGTTCTACCTGGTAAGCTCCGGTGCAGCTGAGCGATACGATAACGATTTGCTGGTAAAACAACTCCCCGATAACGGTAGCGTCACCCTAACCAATATAACCACGAGTCACGGCGTGCTCGTGTTAGTTGGCCCGCGATCACGCGATATCCTCAGCAAAGTCACTGACACAGATCTGTCGAATGAAGCATTTCCGTGGCTGACTGGGCAACAGATCCATGTCGGTGTGGCACCAACGCTCGCGCTTCGGGTGAACTTCGTTGGCGAGCTGGGTTGGGAATTGCATCACCCGATCGAATACCAGAATCACATTTTCGACACTCTAATGACCGCCGGTGAGGAATACGGTATTGGACTTTGCGGTATGCGGGCGATGGATTCACTCAGGATCGAGAAATCATATCGCATGTGGGGTCAAGATCTTACGATCGAGTACTCGGCATTCGAGGCCGGCTTGGATCGGTTTATTCATCTGGAGAAAGGGGACTTCGTTGGTCGCGACGCGTTAGTGGAACAGAAACAAGAGGGTGTGCCACAGCGTTTTATCACGCTGGAAGTCGATGTCGATGAAGCTGATCCGCTCGGCAATGAACCGATATATCAAGGTGAAACCCTGGTGGGGCGGGCCACCGCAGGGGCCTATGGGCATGTGATCAAGAAGAGTCTGGCGTTAGCCTATGTTAAACCTGAAACGGCGAATGTCGGTACGGCGCTAGAGATCGAGATCCTCGGCAAGCGGCATCGGGCAACAGTGATTGAAGAGTCACCGTGGGATCCTGAGAACAAACGACTCAGGGCGTAAGTAATCAGATATGGTTGTGGAAAGTTCTTGGGGGAACGGAAGTGAAAATACTGGTCGCAGTTAAGCGTGTCGTTGATTACAACGTGAACATTCGGGTCAAGGCAGATGGTTCTGCGGTTGAAACCGCCAATGTCAAAATGGCTATGAACCCTTTCGATGAAGTTGCAGTTGAAAAAGCCATTCGTCTCAAAGAAGCGGGATTGGCAGAAGAAATCATTGCGGTATCGGTCGGTCCTGAGAAATCCCAGGAAACACTGCGGGCTGCCCTAGCTATGGGTGCCGATCGTGGTGTACACGTACGAACTGATATAGAGACGGAGCCACTTGCGGTAGCGAAAATTCTCAAAGCAATCGTGGAGAAGGAAGGGCCGCAACTGGTGCTATTGGGCAAGCAAGCAATAGATGATGACTGTAATCAAACTGCACAAATGTTATCAGCCCTCCTTGGTTGGTCACAGGGCACCTTCGCATCTAAATTAGAGATCACGGACGGTACGGCTGAGGTGGTGCGCGAGGTCGATGCTGGGTTGGAAAAGATTTCCATTAAGATGCCGGCCATTGTGAGTGTAGACCTACGCCTTAATGAACCGCGCTATGCATCGCTGCCCAATATTATGAAAGCTAAGAAGAAACTGATTGACCAATATACCCCAGAGGATCTGGGCGTCGATGTCACGCCACGGGTAAAAACCCTAAAGGTCGAGGAGCCACCCAAGCGGAGTGCTGGTGTCATCGTCGATAGCGTGGCCGCTCTCGTAGATAAACTCAGGAACGAAGCCAAGGTGATTTCATGAGTATACTTGTTGTTGCCGAACACGATAACTCGGAACTCAAAACCGCTACCTTGAACACAATCACAGCGGCCCAGAAGGTCGGTAACGATATTGACTTGTTGGTAGTTGGGCATGAGTGCAAGGGCGTCAGTGAAGCGGCAGCAAAGGTCGGTGGCATATCAAAAGTGCTAGTTGCTGACGCGCCTGAATTTGCTCACCACCTCGCCGAGAATGTTGCACCTATGTTGGTAAATATCGCCAAGAATTACAGTCATATTTTTGCCCCCGCTACGACGTTCGGCAAAAATATTATGCCCCGAGCCGCGGCACTATTGGACGTATCGCAGATATCGGACATCAGCGACGTTGTTTCCGGCGATACATTTGTGCGACCGATCTATGCTGGTAACGCCATCGCCACTGTGCAGTCGAGCGATGAGCTCAAACTAGTCACTGTACGTACTACCACATTTGAACCGGTTGATGCCGAAGGCGGGTCCGCAACGGTAGAGACCTTGGCGGGTAGCGGCGACAGTGGATTGTCTAGCTTTATGGGTCAAGACACGACGGAATCTGAACGCCCGGAGCTGACAACTGCCAGGGTGGTCATATCAGGTGGCCGTGGTATGCAGAACGGCGAGAACTTTGAGATGTTGGAAAAGATTGCCGATAAGCTGAATGCCGCCGTAGGCGCGTCGCGAGCAGCGGTTGACGCGGGTTATGTGCCTAATGACTACCAAGTGGGGCAGACGGGTAAGGTTGTGGCGCCCGATCTATACATCGCGGTGGGTATCTCGGGGGCTATCCAACACCTGGCTGGCATGAAGGACAGCAAAGTCATAGCCGCGATCAACAACGACTCCGAGGCGCCAATATTTCAAATTGCGGATTATGGGCTAGTCGCCGATTTGTTGACCGCGCTGCCCGAGTTTCTTGCCGAACTCGAAAAGTAGACCTACGTGGCTACGTCAGCCTACGATTTTTCGTTCAATGACATTGATGGGGAGCCCCTTGAGCTTTCGCGTTTTGCCGGCCAAGCGTTGTTGGTCGTTAATACAGCATCAGCATGCGGTTATACACCACAATACGCCGAGCTCGAGACGTTGTGGACTCGCTATCGAGCGAGGGGGCTGGTAGTGCTGGGCGTGCCATCGAACGATTTCGGTGCCCAAGAACCGGGTAGTGAGGCAGAGATCAAGCAGTTCTGCCAGACTAACTATACGGTTGATTTCCCACTGACCCAAAAGCAACGGGTTATCGGCGGCGATGCACACCCTTTCTATCAGTGGGTCGTCGACGAGATCGGGGAAGTGGCAGCGCCTAAATGGAATTTCCACAAATACCTTATCGGGCCCGATGGTAGCCTGGCTGGTCTTTGGCCGTCAGACGTCTCGCCACTAGATCCAGAGATTACCGAGACCATCGACGCCCTGCTAACGGCCTAGAAAATCGGCGCCCAGGCAGGGCGGTATTTGCGTTGGTTTTGGCCCCATGCCGGTGCTCTGATGCATGCACAGCGGCGTCACGGGCTGCGCCCATCAACTATAGTTATCCCTATAAGAACTCATGGATTCGAGGTCTATAACCACAAATGCTATGAGCCATTGACAGCGGGGCAAGGAGGGGGAACAACGGGCAATACGATATGCACAAAACGACCGTGACTATGTCAAGGCCGGGGCGGCTATTCGCAATAGCTGCCACAATGCTGTTCATGCCTGGAATTGCCCACGCATTGGGGCTCGGCAATCTCACTGTCTATAGCGCTTTGAATGAGCCGCTCAAAGCGGAGATCAGGTTCACTTCACTTAGCGAAAAGGAATTCAGAACTCTCGATGTCCGGCTGATCAGGCAGCCGCAGCAGTTCGATGGGTCCGGTCTAGAGAGTGCGGCACCTTTGTTAGGCATTGGCATCACGCTTGTAGAACGAAGACGCGGCCTCTACTCCCTCTTACTTCAGTCTGCGCAGCCTATACGCGAGCCATTCGTGCGCTTGATATTGGAGATTGAGTGGGCGGGTGGACGCTTGGTGCGTGAGCTCATTACGCTGATTGATCCTCGTGAACTACGAGCCCCGATCGAAGAGGGTATGCCAGAGTTCCCGTCGGTGGCCAAAGTCGGAGATCTTGGGAGGCGAGACTCTGAAGCTTCGTCTCGCGCGGATTCTAAGTCAGCGCAAACTGCGTTAACCGATAAGCCGCACAAATCGACGCCAAACACCGAACAAGCTGAAGTGTTAACGGAAAAAAATGCCAGCGCGCCTCAGCCAGAAACCCCAAGCGCTCAAGAATCAACAGTTGAAACGACGGTATCAGAGCTGGACGTTGCCACTATTCCAAGGCCAGAGTCACTCCCACCGACACCGTCGGCACGAGTCCCAATCGAGACACAGCGTCGTCTGATTCAGGCCGAAATCGAAAATTGGGCAAAACAGCATGGATTATCTGTCGACAAAGAACCACGAGAAAGCGTCGTAAGTGATGTCGATGTTGAAACGCTTCCACATGATGACATTGCTACTAAAACGCTAGAAGTCAATGTCGATAGGCCCATACCGAACGAGGCGCCAGAAGCGGCTTCGCTATCAACGCAGACTTCGAATGGTGGGCTGCTAGGACGTGACCTTTTGATGGTCTTTATTGGCTTGGTGGTGGCCCTGATTCTTGTCGCCGGTGGTGTATTGATTCGCATCTATGTGCGTCGGCACAGAGCCTTGAGCCATCATGCGCAACGCGATGACGAAGTTGAATTCGAAGTTGCGAGCCAAATTGAGCACGTGAGTGACGATGATGTCGAAAATCTACTGGAGTATGGAGACAGACGTAGCGGCCACGGACGTCGGCGGCAATTCATACCGGTAGAGGTGGAGAGGCGGCAGGAGCCGCGTCGCCAGCAGGATCGGTTCGCCCCGGCATTGGACCCAGTGGGTACCGCCCGAGCCAACACCATGGATGAGACCGAGGTGTACATGGCTTGTGGCCACGATGAGAACGCGGAACTGCTCTTAAAGGAGGCGCTTGCGAAAAACCCAGGTCGCCAAGATTTAAAGGTCAAACTATTGGCCATTTATCAGCACCGTGATGATCCAAAAGCTTTTGATTCGCTTGCCAAAGAACTCTATAGCAACGTTTATCCGAAAAGGACAGGCGATGATGACATCGGTAGTACCTCCGAGAAGCACGTCGATGAAGACCTAACTACGAAACACGCCGAAACTGTTTCTGATTTCGATCTTTCAATCGAGTTCGACACGTCTGATAGCAAGTCGGCTGAAGCCAAGAATGATGATGCCATGGGTATTGATTCGCTCGATTCACCTGACGGCAAACAAAAGGTAGATGCGAAGATATTCGAACATGAAATCGACGTGCTTGCGATGACCATATCAACCCACTTAGATGCAGGAGCACTCCATTCGGAGTTGACGCCTGCCAACGAGAACCTGAATGACGCCACTATGGAAGATCTGCAGGTGAATGACTTTGCCGACATCAAGCAGGTAGTTGATCGTGGCGTAGACTTGCTCGAGGCTGATAAGGGCTCTGATCAAGATGATACTGATCAGCCGCAATCGACGAACGCTGCGACGGATAAGCCACCGAGAAAATCTGGTAAGCGTTCGGGCAATAAGAACGGTAAATCTACGAAGTCGTCGGTCCCAGAGGGTGGAGAGCAGGAGGGCATGTCATCTTCTCAATGGCAAGAACCTAGTACTAAAATCGATCTCGCTAAAGCCTATATCGCAATGGGCGACGCCGAGCGCGCGCGCAGCATCTTGGATGAAGTACTCGACGAGTGGGATTCTCGCGACGGCACACAAGGCTAACTTAGTCACACAATAGTATCCACTCCCTGTATGATATTGCCGGTCCAAAGAGTGGGCTAGCAAGGAGGAGTGATGTTTGTGATTACCAATCGCATTCCAGTTAGTGAGGGACATGAGGACGCCTTTGAAGATCGCTTCAGGCATAGCATGTCGGGTATTGAAAAATCTCCGGGGTTTGTGAAAAATCTGATCCTACGGCCGGTTTCGAGACGCTACGACGCCAAAACTGGCGCATATCGAGAATCCGAGGAACGAGGATGCTACCTCGTGCAGACTTACTGGGAAACCGAGGAGGCCTTCTGGAATTGGACAGCCAGCGACTCGTTTCGTGCTGCCCACAGTGATCGACCGCCGCCTGAGATGTTTGCTGGACGTAACGTTCTGGAGATACATCAGCTAATCCTGGAAAGAGAAGCGTGATTGGTTAATCACGCCGGGCCGGTTATGTTCGAACCACCAAGCGTAAAAGTGTAATATTGTGCTATGAAATTTCCCCGCACTATCCAACTCGATGGATCGGACAGCCAGGTCTATGAAAGGTCGGCGCTTCCTGGGGAGTGGGCGGTACCGGGTTCATTCGCTTTTCTCGAGATGGATCCAGGTGAAATGACAAGCAAGCAACGACAAGCATTCGGCCACGGCTTCTTGGGCACCGAGAGCTTCGGCTGGTCTACCTTGGTGGAAGTAGCGGAGATCGACGCGGCCGAATACGATGCGGTGGTGCAACGCTTAGCACATCATTTCGTCGATCACTGTGGGGCACCGAATCTGGACGCCGCGTCACCATTGGCCAATGAAGAAGCCACGTTTGCCGCGAGTATCTGTGACCATCAATTACATACGCTATTAGCGTTGGAACGCGAATCGAACGAAGACGGCATAGCAGAACGGTTTAAAGTGGTACAACTTCCAAGTGCGGCTGGGCACGAGGACGTGAAGTTATGGACCCTTGTAGATGACGAATAATTCGTAATCGTTTCGTCGTCAGTCCGTCACCACCCCTTCAGATTAGTTAAAAATGAATGAACAGGCCGGTTCTTTAGCACTTTTTGTGGGGACCCAGAAGGGCCTTTTCATAGTGCGCCGTCTGGGTCGCGATGGGGCTTGGTCGCCTGAAGGACCGCATATAGCGGGCTACGAAATATTGCACGCGTGGCTCGACCCGAGAGACAACAAGACTGCATACGCCGCGGCATACCACCCCATTTGGGGAACCCATATCTATCGAAGTGTGGATCACGGCAATACTTGGTCTTCGCTAGAACAGGTGCCACAACATGCAAACGGTACCTATGAACACACCGTAAAGGCCATATGGTATCTACATCCTGGGCCTGTTGCCTCCCCAGATATACTTTACGCTGGCATAGACCCAGCCGGTCTGTTCGTAAGTGAGGACTATGGGGCCAGTTGGACTGGTATTGCGGGTCTAAATCAACATGCCACTCGCAATACCTGGGAGCCCGCCCGGGGTGGCTTTTCAGTTCACTCGATCTGTGTGGATCCTCTAGATCCCAAACGCATGTATGTGGCGGTGTCTGCGGGCGGCGTGTACCGTAGTGTAGATGCCGGTGCAACATGGGAGCCGGCCAACCGCGGTGTGCGCGCTGAGAATTTGCCGCAGCGCTACCCTGAATCTGGACATAATGTTCATCGGCTTATCATGCACCCCAGTCGGCCGGAGCGCCTCTACCGGCAATGTTATAGCGGAACCTACCGCAGTGATGATGGCGCCGAGACGTGGACAGAAATCACGGCCGGACTGCCTAGCGATTTTGGCTATGCCATCGCGGTAGATCCGCGCGATGCAGACACAGTATTTCAGATCCCGCACGACAGTAGTCACATGCGTGCTATGGCCGGCGGCAAATTGAGAGTCTATCGTAGCCAGAATGGGGGACAGTCATGGGAAGCCCTCACTAAGGGTCTTCCTCAGGAACATGTGTACGTTAGTGTGCTTCGTGAGGGAATGGATACTGATGGGATGCAGCCGTGCGGTGTCTATTTCGGTACATCTAGCGGGCACTTATTTGCAAGTGGAGATGCCGGCGAAAGCTGGTCATTGATTGCCAGTTTCCTTCCACGAATACTGTCAGTTAAGGCGGCGTTGTTGCCGACAGCTTAGTCTATGACAGCGGCGGAACGACTACTAGATGCCTTACATGCACGAACGGGTCTAGTCTGTGCGGTTGGGGCTGGCGGCAAGAAAACTACCCTCTATCGATTAGCTGCATCGCACCCCGGTCGCGTAGCACTTACATCGACTGTATTTATACCGCCCTTTCCGAAGAATCTGCCGATGTTGGTCATCCGTGATAACGGCGATCGTCTGCTGGAGTCCTTAGGGCAGGCAGTCGGACGTCGGATCGCCTATACACAGCAGTCGTGTAAACGTGGACGTTTCGAGGGTGTGCCTACTAACGTCGTTCAGGACATCCATGAGAAACTCGGTTTCGATGTGACCTTTGTTAAAGCGGATGGCGCTCGCAATCGTCTTATTAAGGCGCCGGCAGAAGAAGAGCCGCAACTGCTGGACAAAGTAACGACAGTGATCATGGTTGTGTCGGCCCGTGCCATCAACCGACCGCTTGATGAACGTATTGCTCATCGGATTGAACAAATTGAACACGTGACGGGCGTAGAGCGGGGTGGGTTGTTAACCCCGTCACATGTGGCGCGTCTGTTCGCGAGCGAAAAAGGTCTCCTTAAAGACAGCGGCAATGCTCATGTGGTGCCACTTATCAACATGGTCGATGATGAGAAAGCTAGAGGCTTGGCGCTAGAGACGGCCCAAGAGGCGCTGCGGACATCAAAGCGATTTGACCGCGTAATTTTGGCGTCCATGCGCCACCCTGATCCTATCGTCGAGATTGTACAGCGAACCCCCTAACTACCCCCTCCTTGCCTCTCCCACTCCCTCCTGACCTCCCCCAACAAGTGGGGGAGGAATAGGGGTGGCCGTGATCGACGGATCGAAAACGCGAAATGCAGCTCGTATGAGCCGGTAGATTTAGCTGAAGAACCTTATTCCCCCTCCCGTTGTGGGTGTATAGACCGGAGACAAGGGTAACGGGTGTGCGGGGACATGGGTAACACATTTTGGATTCATTTGTATGGGTTTCTCAAATCAATATCAGCCACCTGCGTCTGGCAGAAGTAGACGGACAGTATGCCATCGTGATCCGTGGGACGCCGCGTTACCCGGTAGCCGCGTAATGCCTTGGGGATTCGATAAACATGGCTATGGTAGAACAGTTCTCCCTGGGCCTGGATCTTGCGCACCGTATCAGCGGGCCCGTATTCGATGGGCGGGGGGGGTCAGGAAATGTTCGACGACTCGGCGTATAGTGCCGCGCCGGCACAGTCTAGTGCCGGGACGTTCCAGATTGGAGATCGCGCGCCGGTGGTCGCGGCGACGCTGGCACTGCTCCAAGTGATGGAAAATGGCGTGGCGGAGCACTTCCCGTTTGAGCGTGCGATGAAAGCGTTCGTCTTTTCCCAGCGTCTGCGGAGGGTAGGGCCAGGCATGCGTCACACCAATACCCAGGGGCATCCGCCACACCGTCAAGGGCGTGATACGCGAGTGGGTAGCGTGCCCCCACGGCGCGCCATTGTCCATGAGCAGCGCGCGGGCAGGCCGTAGTGCCGGCAGGTGGCGGTCAGCTCGGCCTGTACCGTGGTGCCCTGCTCGTTGGCACAGGCCCGCAGGGCCAG
>LXTK01000230.1 GCA_001643475.1 Proteobacteria bacterium SPGG2
TTTCTTTCCTTGCTACTTGTTACTTCAGCCTTGCTATTGGAGTTCTCATTTAGGTGTCCTGTATAACGATGTTCGGAAAGGCGGCCGATAAATCCTTTTTTCGCAGCGATTGCTTGGCTGCTAGACGCCGCGCTATTTCGCGGAAGGTCTGAGCAATGCGACCATCTGGATCAGCCACGACCGTGGGTCGGCCGTTGTCTGTACCTTCCCGTATACTGATATCCAAGGGTATTGTACCCAGTAGTTCAACATCGTGCTGCTCGGCCATGCGCATCGCGCCACCTTGACCAAAGATATGCTCTTCATACCCGCATTGACTGCATATGTGCGTGCTCATATTTTCAATGATGCCAAGTACGGGCACCTCGACCTTTTCAAACATCTTTAGCCCTTTGCGCGCATCCAACAAAGCAATCTCCTGCGGCGTGGTCACGATCACAGCACCACTCACGGGGATCTTCTGTGCCAGGGTAAGCTGAATATCGCCAGTACCCGGTGGCAAATCAATGATCAGGTAGTCGACATTGTCCCAACGTGTATCCTTCATCAGTTGTTCCAATGCTTGCGTAACCATAGGCCCGCGCCAGATCATGGGGGTCTCTTCTTCGATCAGAAAGCCGATAGACATCGTCTGTAGGTGGTAACTGTGGATAGGCTCTAGCGAACGACCATCCTTGGACTCTGGCTTGGCCTTGACCCCCAACATGCGAGGTTGACTGGGCCCGTAAATGTCCGCGTCCAGAATCGCCGCATTCGCGCCTTCAGCAGAAAGGGCTAACGCCAAATTCACCGCCACCGTCGACTTGCCGACACCGCCCTTGCCAGATGCCACTGCGATCATATTCTTAACGCCTTCGATCGGCTTCACCCCTTTCTGGACGACATGGGTAGCAATGTTTGACGACACATTGATGGTCACCGAATTGACGCCGGCGATGGCCTCTACCTTGGCCTTTAACTTGCCGGCTAACTCATCGTGCCAACCCTTGGCTGGGTAACCGAGAACCACGTCGGCGGTGACATTGCCCTCATCGACGTCGATCTTTTTCACTGCCTTGGCAGTCACCACGTCTTGCTTCAGATAGGGGTCGACCACCTCTTTCAGGGCGGTTTCAACTTGTTGCTGGGAAACAGTCGCCATCAAACTCTCCACGCCCTAAAGTACGAATAGGCGGCGAAATGCTACACCGAACCCCCAAAAATGTCATGCGACCATCGCAACTTGAGGTTTAGTTGCCGCCAGCTGGACCACACGGTTAGCCCCGAACAGGTGGCCGCATCAGGGTAAAACTGCTACTTTCATGGCCATCGGCCGTTCCTCGATGTAGGGCGGCCTTTTCGATTGTATAGTAATTGCAATGAGCGCAAAAAAACGCGACATACTCGTCACCAGCGGTCTGCTTTATGCAAACGGACCACTGCATCTGGGACACATGGTCGAATCTATTCAGACCGACATTTGGGTACGCTTCCAAAAAATGCGTGGCCACAACTGCATGTATGTGTGTGCGGAGGATGCCCACGGAACACCGATCATGGTGCGTGCGCAAGACGAGGGCATCACCCCGGATGAGCTAATAGCGCGTTTCGACATCGAGCACCGGGCTGATTTTGCAGACTTCACGATCGATTTCGATAACTACTACACAACACATTCTCCCGAAAATCGCGAGCTGACAGAATTGATCTACCAACGCCTGCAAGCAGGCGGCCATATTACATCGCGTGTCATCGAGCAGGCGTTTGACCCTATTAAAGAAATGTTTCTACCCGATCGTTTTATCAAAGGCGAATGCCCGCGCTGCGGCGCGCCGGACCAATACGGCGATGCGTGCGAGGTGTGTGGCGCTACCTACGTGCCCACTGACTTGAAGAATCCAGTTTCGGTGCTGTCCGGCGCGAAACCGATTTATAAGAAATCAGAGCATTACTTCTTTAAGCTCCAAAATTTCGAACCCATGCTGCGCGCGTGGACACAAGACGGGCATGTACAACCAGAGGTAATTAACAAACTTGATGAATGGTTCAGCCAAGGATTGCGCGAATGGGATATTTCCCGCGATACACCGTACTTTGGGTTCGAGATTCCCGATGCACCCGGCAAGTATTTCTACGTTTGGATGGACGCCCCGATCGGCTATATGGCGACCTTCAAGAATTTATGTAACCGCACAGGTCTCGATTTCGGCGCCTATTGGGATAAAGACAGTAGTACCGAGGTCTACCACTTCATCGGTAAAGATATTCTTTACTTTCATACGTTGTTCTGGCCAGCCATGCTCGCCGGCGCCAATTTTCGCACCCCAAGCGCGGTGTTCGCCCATGGCTTTCTCACGGTAAACGGCCAGAAAATGTCCAAATCACGCGGCACGTTCATTACCGCCCGCACCTACCTGTCACATTTGAATTCAGAGTACTTGCGCTACTATTACGCAGCCAAGTTGAACAGTCGGGTAGAGGATCTAGATCTCAATCTTGATGACTTCATGGCACGCGTTAACGCCGATCTGGTTGGCAAACTGATCAACATCGCCAGCCGTTGTGCTGGATTCATTAATAAGCGCTTCGACGGGAGGCTTTCAGATACGCTACCCCAACCTGCGCTCTACGAACAATTCGCCGCTGCCTCCGACCAAATTGCCGACAATTATGAAGCCCGCGAATTCAGTCGCGCCGTACGAGAAATCATGATACTCGCCGATCAGGCCAATCAATACATTAACGACCAAGCCCCCTGGGTAATTGCCAAACAAAGCGGCCACGAGACCGAGTTACAGGGCATATGCACGCAAGGACTAAACTTGTTTCGGGTCCTGGTCGGCTACCTGAAGCCAGTACTGCCATTGACGGCGGAAAAGGCCGAAGCGTTTCTTAATATCGAGCCGCTTGATTGGGAAACGCTCAAGACCCCAATAACAGGGCACACCATCAATGCTTTCACCCATCTGTTAACTCGCGTCGAGCAAAAATCAATCAACGCCATGCTGACGGCGACGAAACTGGAGCAAGACACCATGAACGAAAACAAGCCAGCCACGGGCCCATTGGTCGATGAACCGATTGTCGAAGAGATCAGTATCGACGATTTCAAAAAAATCGACCTTCGCCTTGCCCGTATCGTCAAAGCGCGACAGGTGAATGGCTCAGATAAATTGCTGGCGCTGACCCTGGATCTGGGCGGCGAAACCCGCAATGTATTCGCCGGCATTAAGGAAGCCTATAAGCCAGAGGATCTCGAGGGTCGCATGACGGTGATGGTGGCCAACCTCGCGCCGCGCAAGATGAGTTTTGGGGTTTCCGAGGG
>LXTK01000056.1 GCA_001643475.1 Proteobacteria bacterium SPGG2
TTTTCAGAGGCCAACATCTCGGCAAGCATCTTGTTTAGAGTATCCTGCTGAAACGGGGACGGGCATATCATGCCCGCACCGGCGCGGTCTACATGAAATGCGAACCCACAATTTTCCGTCACCAGTACTGGTAGGCCGCAGATCATAGCTTCTATGAGCGTTGCTCCCGCGCTTTCAGTATAAGAGGGATGGATTAGCAAATCAGCTGTATAATAATAGTCCGCTATGTTCTCGCGCGCGCCCACAAACATGACCTGGTCATCAACACCCCCCGTTTTCGCCAGTCTCATAAACGGTTTTGCATTGTCGTCCCCGACGACCACGAGCTTGCTCTTTTGTTTCAACTCGTCCGGTAAAGCGGCTAGCGCCATTATTGCGCGGTCGATCCCCTTAGTCTTAAATCTGGAACCAACGTTGAGAAGCATATCATCATCGGATGCTAGTCCAAGTTCATCGCGAAGGACCGATTTTTCTTTTTCCGTCGGTATGTTTCTTATCAATCTGTCCTTATTGATCCCGGGTAGCAGCAGGTGAAAACGCCCAGCAAGTGTCCCATAGTAGTGAACAAATCGATCTCTTTCCCCGTAAGCAACAAGAATGATTTCCGTGTCGCTATCGGCACCGAAAACCGCTTTCTCTAATATCTTTAGACCCCTGTAGCGAGGCAAAAACTTATAAACCCAACCCTTTGCCTCATCGACCCTAGCCGCGTAACACGTCTCACCGACGTAGTAAACATCAAGGCCGGGAATCTTCGTAAAACCAGCAATGCAGTCAAACTCTTGATTGGCAGTAGCCTGCCTTAGGCTGGTTCCAAATTTCTTTCTGCTACTGTGATTGGTATGTGCCTTGGCATCAATTACATGCACACTCAACTCTGCCGGGCGCTGGCCAAACCATTCACCGGCAAAAAAGTGGACATCGTGCCCCCGGCGCGCGCATTCGCCTGCTATCCGTAGCGCGGTACGTTGCACACCTCCGAACTCGAAATACTTTACCAATGCAAACGCGAGTTTGTACTTACGCACTACAGACTCTTCTGATCGGTCAAACTCGGTCGAAAATCAGTCATACGAGATCTAAATGAAGACGTAATACCTCACGAAACTTGTGCATCTAGACTCTCGAGCACTTGTGTCGGTTGCAATTGCCGCAAACAGTTCAAGTGTCCTAGTGGGCATTCGCGCTGGTAACAGGGACTACAATCAAGCCCCAGGTACAGTATCGTAGCGCGCGAATGAAGTGGTGGGTTATGTTCAGGAGAAGTACATCCGTAGATAGCAACCAAGTCCCGACCGAGACCAGCCGCCACGTGCATCAGGCCGGAATCGTTGGTAACCACGGTCGTCAACAACGACATAAGATCTATACATTCGTCCAGACTCGTGCGCCCACCAAGGTTCAGACAGCGGTCGTCGGTCAGTGCCTGTATCTCCTCCGTGATTGGCACATCTTTGCCCGAACCGAATAGCCAAACCTGCCAGCCTCGGGCGAGCTGGGCGTTCGCGACTTCCGCGAAGTAACTGGCCGGCCAACGTTTGGCTGGACCATATTCGGCCCCGGGACACATTCCCAATACCGGTCCCGCCGGCACTTTTTGTCCCAACCGCGTGAGCGCGGCATGGGCGTCGCTACGCGATGCATTCAGGGTAGGATGCGGTATGGATGTGGGCATCGGCTCTCCTTTCTCCAAACCGAGTGCGATATAGGTATCTACCCTCCGCGGCAGTATCTTTTTGTCTAACCGCCGCACATCATTCAGCAGGCCCCAGCGGTATTCGCCGAGAAAACCGGTGCGGCGGCGCACGGATGCTACGAACGGGATAAGCGCAGACTTGAACGAGTTCGGTAAAATGATGGCCTGTTCATACTTGCGATCACGTAGTTGGCGACCAAGCTCCCAACGTGACCCCAACCCGAGCTGCCCGTGCCCAACCGGTAGCGAAAAGGCTTGTGCCACTTCCGGCATGCGCGCCAGTAAAGACTCGGCCCAGGCCGGGGCTACCACTTCTATCTGGGCCTGTGGTCGGCGTTGCTTGATCAGTTTAAAAAGGCTTTGCGCCATCACCATGTCGCCGATCCAGGCCGGACCGATGACAAGGATTGTTTCCGACATAACTATCTCATCACCAAAACCCCGCTGAACGCACGCAAGGTCAGGCTGGATATCAACTTATAACTAGATAGATTAACAATGCGACTCGGATCTATTGCTCTGCATCGTCCAACAGTACATACAATGCGCCGCAGTAGGGACATCGCTCTTCCCCGCTTTTGTCGATGGGTAGAAAAACCCTAGGATGTGAATTCCACAAACTTGCACCCGGCAACGGGCAATGCAAGGGTAGGTCCTTGGGGGTAATTTCGTAGCGCGTTTCTTTGTTGGGGGTCGTATCTTCCGTCATTCGAGGAGCACCTACCGGCACTTCACGTTATTTAACCACAGTTAGCCACTCAGCATGCTGGGTTCGCCGTCCATGCACCTGATCAAAATATAGGCTTTGCAGCTCTTCGGTAACTGGTCCACGGCGCCCCGGACCAATGGTTCGTCCATCAAGCTCTCTTATCGGCGTTACCTCTGCCGCTGTGCCCGTAAAAAACGCTTCATCTGCAATATAAACTTCATCGCGCGTGATCTGTTTTTCCTTTACCAGATTACCGATTTCCGCCGCCAGCTGAAATATTGTATCGCGCGTGATGCCATCGAGTACAGATGACAGATTTGGCGTATAGATACTACCATCACGGACAATGAATATATTCTCTCCGCTTCCCTCCATGACATAGCCCTGGGCATCGAGTAACAACGCCTCATCGTAACCACACGACTGTGCCTCGTGGAGTGCCATAATGGAATTGAAGTAATGGCCGGTCACCTTCGCGCGACACATAGCCGCGTTAATATGGTGACGTGTAAACGAGGAGGTTCCGATACGAATACCCTTCTCCATATTCTCTTCACCGAGATATGCGCCCCAGTGCCAGGCCGCAACCACGACATGAACTCTAAGGTTGTCAGCCCGTAGACCCATACCCTCGGAACCGTAGAAACAGATCGGCCGAATATATGCGCTGTCTAAATTATTTTTGCTCACAACATCACGTATAGCGGCGTTGATCACTTCTTTATCAAACGGAATCTTTATACCGACGATGTGCGCCGAGCGAAACAATCGATCGGTGTGTTCTCTCATTCTAAAGATGGCAGGACCTTTATCGGTCTTATATGCGCGTACGCCCTCGAATACACCCAATCCGTAATGAAGGCTGTGAGTTAAGACATGTGTGGTGGCCTCACGCCAGGGAACCAGCTCACCGTCATACCAGATGACACCATCACGATCAG
>LXTK01000207.1 GCA_001643475.1 Proteobacteria bacterium SPGG2
CCTTGGATGGCGACTTGGCGCTTGTCTATTCACCGCTGCTACCCGTGCCATTTAGAGAAGCGCTACTCGCAAGGAATATCCGGTTTGTCGAAGTACCAACCGAGGAATTTGAAAGCCTGGGTTGTAATGTCTTAACAATAGCCCCGCGTTGTTGTCTGGTGCTCGCGGGTAATCCGCGTACAAGAGCGGCGCTTGAACGCGAGGGTGTGAAAGTACAGGAGTTCCAAGGCAAAGAGATTTCGCTAAAGGGAGGCGGTGGACCGACGTGTCTTACTCTTCCTATCGTCCGCGATTAATGCGCAGCCCTTTATCTGTGTGCGGTGCATAATCCGTCGGTCCTTTGAATCAAATGCATCGCGCCGGTGCATGGTACAACGGTTGTCCCACATGACTAGGTCACCCACGCTCCATTCTTGATGCCAAGTAAATTCCTTCTGGTTAGTGTGTGACCATAGCTCACCTAACAATGCCTCTGACGCATCTACATCCATGTCGACGACATAAGCGCGATGACGACGTCCCAGATATAACGTATCTCTGCCGGTCTCGGGGTGGGTTATGATTATGGGGTGTGCGGTGCCAGGACTCGTGCGCACATCATCGCTATTCTCCGTACCGGCGCGCAGATAGCCAGCGCTGTTGGTGGTGGCATCATGCTTGATGTAACGACCTTCGATCTTTCGCCGTAGTGAGTCCGGCATTGTCTCCAACACACGGTACATGTTCAGAAAGCCGGTACTACCGCCACGACGGGGTACCTCCCAGGCATACAACACACTGCCGATCGGTGGCGTCGGAATATAGGACATGTCGGTGTGCCATGCTGCTTCGCCACTGCCGAGACTACCGATTTCCACCCCATCTTCCACCACATTGGATATCACCAATATCTCAGGAAAACCCTCGACGTCTCGTGTTCCGTTTTCATTCGGTGGCGCGATGTCTAGCTCTCCAAACCGGCGGCTAAAGGCGACTAACTTGGCATCAGTGAGTTTCTGATTGCGGAAACGCAGTACCTGAAAGCGTATCCACACGTCGTGGATAGCTGTGAATGTAGCATCGTCGATGTGGGCGAGATCTATATCACGGATTTCGGCCCCGATAACATCAGACAATGCAATGGTATCTAGCGGTTGTGTCATCATCCGGTGCCGCCAAGTCGGGGATCATCGATCAGCGTCGTCTCCTGTTTATACGAAACGAAGCCGATACGCTCGTATATGCTATGTGCCTTCGGGTGGTCCAAGTTGCAAGTATGCACCCAGACCCGATTCGGTTCCTTATGCCATGCAGTTATTACCGTCCAATCGAGCAGATAAGGACCCAAACCGCGGCCCATGAATTCTGGCATAAGTCCAAAATAAGCAACTTCGATTTGGCCCTCGATTCGTCGGTCAAGCTCCACATAACCGGCAGGTACATCTTCAACGTAAAGCACATATACCTCTACATCGGGGTGCTGGATAATGGCTTTCAGTTCGTCATCCGCCATCGCTTGCCGCTCGTACCATAGCCAGGGCGCACCGACACTATTATATAAGTATCGATAGAACGACACGGTTGGGCGCTCGGCTCGCCTTATGCTGAGTCCTTCAATCGGCGGTTTCGCCGGCGAGCGAGCGGGGGACTGCTTCATTTCCAAGTAAGTGGTGACCACTCGCAGTTGGCCGTGTGGCATGGCGGCTGGCTCGCTATGTGTCATGATCTTTTAGCCAACGTGACATCACAATTCGCGGTTCTATTTCGTAACCAACCCTTTTGTAGAAGGTTCGAAACGGGTTATTGTCGTCGCGAATCATTAGTTCGACTTTACGGACTCCCTGACCGGCCAACCAATTCTCAGCATAGCGGACCATGGCACACGCGAAGCCGTTGCGCTGGAGCTTTTGATCGGACCGCTAGGTGATATAGCCACCCCCGGTGGCCATCGCTGCCCGTCATAATGGTAGCAACCAGCATTGTAGGGCTTTCGTTTTCTCCGAATACACCCACCCATAATTCACTGCTTGCGGTCCTCCGGCACAGCGCAATGTCCTCGGTTGGATCGTTTCATGGTCTTAGCAAACCGCACTCATTCCATAAGGCAACTACATTCTCGTAATCGGTCTCTTCGTACAGACGGATGTGAAGTACGGAGGTCATGGCATAACATGTCTTGTGATCACTTCATCCCCTAATTATACTTGCCTGTCAATTCCCGCAGCATATGATTTCGTAACCCATTGTTTAAGGCCTACGAATCGCGCGTAATTTCCGCTGCCGAGAACCAATCGTGAAAGAAGTTGTAATCATCGATGGTGTTCGTACCCCTATCGGCAAACATGGTGGGGCGCTGGCCGATGTGCGGCCCGATGACTTGTTGGCGCTTACGTATAAAGCACTCATGGAACGTACCGGCGTCGATCCCGGTCTTTTGGACGATGTCTACGCCGGATGTGGTAATCAGGCGGGGGAAGATAACCGCGATGTGGCACGGATGGCAGTTTTATTGGCTGGGTTTCCGGCGTCGGTCCCTGGTGTCACCGTGAATCGCAATTGTTCGTCTGCATTGGAAGCCGTCAATCAGGCGGCCAAGTCCATTTTGGCTGGCGAGGGCGATGTGTACATTGGCAGTGGGGTCGAGTGTATGAGTCGTGCCCCTTGGAGTATGCCCAAGCCTCAGCGTGTACCTACCACCACGGTACCGGTCATGCACGACACGACGGTAGGTTGGCGCTATAACAATCCAAAAATGGACGAGATGTATCCCATCGTCAGTCTCGGTGAAACGGCGGAAAATATCGCAGCCGAAATGAAGATAACCCGTGAGGACCAAGATACGCTCGCGTTAGAAAGCCAACGCCGAGCCATTGCCGCCATAAACGATGGCAAGTTTGCGCAGGAAATCACCCCGGTAACCGTGCCGCAACGCCGCGGCCCGGCCAAGGTTGTCGATACCGACGAGCATCCCCGCTACTCCAACAACAACGGGCGCTATGAGCTTGCGACGAGTTTAGCTGAGCTCGCCAAATTGCGACCCGCTTTTAGGCGTGATGGTACCGTTACCGCCGGCAATTCCAGCGGCATTAACGACGGCGCGGCGGCACTATTATTAATGAGCCGCGAGAAGGCGAAAGCACTTCAACTCAAACCCATGGCCCGCTGGCTTGGTGCGGCTGTGGCTGGCGTTGACCCTGGGGTTATGGGGTATGGACCGGTCCCAGCCACTCGCAAACTGTTGCAACGTCTCAATCTATCGCTCGACGAGATTGGACTTATTGAGATCAACGAAGCATTTGCCGCGCAAACACTTGGCTGTATGCGTGAGCTCGGCATGCGCCACGAGATCACCAACGTCAATGGCGGTGCTATCGCTCTCGGCCACCCCACTGGTTGTTCGGGCGCGCGTATTCTTGTCACCCTGTTGCACGAGATGAAACGTCGCGCGCCTGAAGCCAAGTCCCCCTTTTTTGGATTGGCGACGTTATGCGTCGGGGTTGGTATGGGCGTGAGTACCGTCATTGAGTGGCTCGGCGAGTGATTGCAATGGATCGGCCACTTTCGGGGGTCCGGGTTGTTGGCCTAGAGCAGTACATGGCGGGTCCCTATTGCACCATGCTACTCGCGGATGCCGGGGCTGGGGTTATAGTGATCGCCCTGCATTCGATATCGTCGCGGAAGCCATGAGCGGCATCATGCACCTCGTCGGCTTTGAAGATAAACCACCGTCGTGGACCATCTACGGAATGGCAGATATTTATTCGGGCATGGTAACCGCCTTCGGTATCATGCAGGCACTGTTTATGCGTACGCGCACCGGCGAAGGACAGCTCGTCGACTCTGCCATGTACGACAATATGCTGTCATTGAACGAAGCCATGATTGCGCTTCATTCGGTAGCGGGCCAGTCACCACACCGCGGTCGTCCGCGCAACGCCTATCCACGAGGTGCCTACAAGGTACGCGATGGTTACGTGGCGGTGAACGTTCCCGACGAACGAATCTGGCGTCGTTGGTGCGAAACCATGAATCGTCTAGACCTCATCGATGACGCGCGCACCAATAGCGGTACCATGCGGGCACAAAACCGTGATTTCCTCGACCCAATCATTGATGAGTGGTTGGCCGGACTCACTCGGCACGAGGCGGTCGAAAGACTGAACGATGCAGGGGTACCCACTGGCCCCGTGCATACAGCCGAGGACGTATTCGCCTGTCCACAGGTCGAAGCCCGCGGTATGTTAATCGAGATTCATGATCCCGATGTCGGCGATTATCGGTTTGCCCGCACCCCACCCCATCTGTCCGCTGCGCCCGAGCTACCGTCCAAACCATCCCCTGATCTCGGCCAACACACACGTTCAATCTTGTCTGATTTCCTGGGCTACGACGCACAACAGATCGATGAGCTTGTTGCCGAGGGCGTGGTGGGGGTTGTTGATTGACTCGCACCACACCCCGCGACTGCGCGGTATCCGCACCGGTCTATCATCCTGAGGCGGCGGGTTCACGACCTATTTCGGACTAATAGCGGGGTACACATGACCGCGCCAGGGCCCGGGTTGACCCGTGTTTTTATGCTAGCTGGTCCCAAAGCGGTTAATTTAATAGCGTTTCTCCCGGAGAATAGGCAGAATATTGCGACTGGACCGGGACGCCGCTAGCCGAATTTGAACGTTTGCGGCTTGGGTGGGTCGGGCCATAAACGCCGGGCAGAGTGCCAGGCGTCATGAACGACAGCGTAATGTTGTTCGACCACAACCAGCGTTCTCGGGAAAACTGGCATGGCCAATATTCCTGGGCCGCTGGGAAGACTTACCTAACGTGTTATGGAGGAGGATTCAATAATGATCTTCAAGAAACTATTCGTTGCATTGGCGGCAGCCTTCGGCCTGTCTTTGGTCGCGGTGAATGCCGGCGCCGTCGAGTTCGTCACCATCGGTACCGGTGGTGTAACGGGCGTGTACTACCCGACTGGGGGCGCGATCTGTCGACTTGTTAACAAGCGCAAGAAAGAGCACGGTATCCGCTGTTCGGTCGAATCGACGGGTGGATCCGTCTATAACCTCAACACGATCCGCGCCGGTGAGCTCGATATGGGCATTGTTCAATCCGACTGGCAGTACCATGCCTATAATGGCACCGGTAAGGACTCCTTCAAGAAAGCGGGTCCATACAAGGAACTTCGCGCCGTGTTCTCGGTGCATGCGGAACCAGTCAGTCTCATCGCCCGTAAGGACTCCGGTATTCGCCACGTGAAAGACCTCGTCGGCAAACGGGTCAACATCGGTAATCCGGGTTCCGGTACCGAAGCCACTTGGACTGTCATGTGGAAGGCCATGGGCCACACCAATGCAGATCTGAAGCTGGCCTCTCAGCTCAAGTCCGCCGAAACACCGCAGGCGCTTTGCGACAACAAGATCGATGCCTTCTTCTGGCTCGTCGGTAACCCGGCGGCCCTGAATAAGGAAGCGACCACTACCTGTGACGCGGTATTCGCCGAGGTCTCCGGACCTGCCATCGATAAGCTGGTGAAGGACAATGCCTTCTACCGCTATGCGGTCATCCCGGGCGGCATGTATCGGGGCAACCCGAATGACATCAAGACATACGGTGTAGGGGCGACCTTTGTTGCGTCTTCAAAAACATCGGAGAAGGCGATTTACCAAGTTGTGAAAGCGGTATTTGATAATTTCGACGCCTTCAAGAAGTTTCATCCGGCATTTTCCGGCTTGAAGGAAAGCGAAATGATCAAGGATGCGCTATCGGCGCCGCTACATGCTGGCGCGATCAAGTACTATAAGGAACGCGGCTGGCAATAAACGGCTGGCAGGGTGGGGGAGTGTGCTCCCCCACCTTTTCTCTGAATTAGTTCGGCGCTCATCAAGAAAGGTCTTTGGGGATTCACCGTTTGCCGCGGTGGGCGGTGTCTGACCGTTTAAGGGCCAGCCCATGGTTGCCGTTGACAGTCGGGGACCCCACAAACTCGGCTAACGGGTAAAAAGAACCGAACGATTGAAGGAGAGAGGGAGGCAGCGATGGATAACCGTACCATCCCGCTAGTCTTGGGTCTCGCCATCACGTTTGCGACTTCGGGCATATCGGCGGCCACATTCGCGGCCGATATCATTATCGGCACCGGCAGTAGTGCGCGCGTGCACTATAGTGTGGGTCGCGCCATGTGTCGGCAGATCCAACGAGAAAGCCAGGGGTTAACTTGCGAGGTGTTGCGGATCGAAGGACGCGATGCCGCCGAACCGCTAGCGGTCCTGTCCCATGTGCGCGACGGTGCCATCGAAGTCGGCCTGGTGCAATCCGATTGGCAATATCATGCGTTTCGGGGCACCGGACCCCTTAAGTTCGTAGACATCAAGTTCGATAATCTGCGGTCACTCTTTTCGCTGCACGGTGAACCCTTCACAGTCATCGCCCGCCGCGATTCAGGTATCAAGTCTCTCAATGACTTGGCGGGCAAGCGCGTCAACATTGGCAATCCCGGTTCCAAGCAACGCGTAATCATGGAAATGGTGATGAAGGCCAAGGGCTGGACGCGAAAGTCTTTTCAACTTGTGGATGAGTTGACCGAGGCCGAGCAATCATTGGCGCTGTGCCACAATCGTGTGCAGGCGATTGTTTCAACCGTGTCGCATCCCGATCCGGCAATCGCGAAGGCCATCAAACTCTGCGATGCGGCAGTGGTGGAGGTGTCAGGGGCCGCAATCGATAGACTTATTGCCGACAACCGTTTCTTAGTGGCCACGGAAGTGCCGGCGGGGGTTTACGACCGGCAAGACAAACCGGTCAAGACCTTTGGTGTTATCGTGACGGCCGTGAGTTCCGCCGATGCGGCAGACGACACGACCTATGCCATCGTCAAGTCGGTTTTCGACAACCTACAGAATTTCAAGCGACTACATTCGGCGCTTGGCACTCTATTGCCGGGTCGCATGATGACGGACGGTCTATCTGCACCTATCCATCCCGGTGCGGCGCGATATTTTCGCGATAAGGGGATGATGTAGCTATTCGTGTGACTCGGCCAATAAGCTACCGCGGATCTAGGCCACGGTAGGATGAGTGGGAGATAACATGAGCGAAAAAAAAGAAGCCGCGGCAGCCGACCAACAACAGCTGCAAGACATGATCGCCGAGGCCGATACCGGTGGGCGTAAGCCCACTGGTATTCCGGCCAAGGTGTTGTGGATCGTACCTCTTGTATGGTCGCTATTTCAGCTCTGGTATGCCTCGCCCATGCCTTACATTATTGGTAAGGCCGTCCTCAATAGTACCGAGGTACGTTCAATCCATCTCGGGTTGGCGATCTTTCTCGCCTATCTGGCGTATCCTGCGCTGAAGCGTTCACCGCGCCGCTATATCCCAATCCAAGATTGGATATTGGCCACCGTCGCTGCGTTCTGTGCGATGTATATCTTTCTGTTCTACCGTGAGTTGGCGGAGCGTCCTGGCTTGCCGACCACGACCGATCTGGTGGTCTCGGTCATCGGCATCGTGCTTATTTTGGAGGCGACGCGACGTGCGCTTGGACCACCCTTGATGGTGGTTTGTATGGTTTTTATTGGCTACACCTTTGCTGGACACCTGATGCCCGAAGTCATTGCGCACAAAGGGGCGAGTCTGTCCAAAGGCATGTCGCACTACTACCTGACCACGGAAGGGGTATTCGGGATCGCGCTCGGGGTTTCGGCGAGTTTGGTGTTTTTGTTCGTTTTGTTTGGTTCGTTGCTGGAGAAGGCCGGTGCTGGCAACTACTTTATCCGAGTCGCGTTCGCGCTCATGGGCCATATGCGAGGTGGTCCTGCCAAGGCAGCCGTGGTCTCCTCCGCCATGACTGGACTCATCTCAGGCTCTGCGATTGCCAACGTGGTCACCACCGGCACGTTTACCATCCCGCTGATGCGTAAGGTTGGCTTTTCCGCAGAAAAGGCCGGGGCGGTGGAGGTCGCGTCGTCGACCAATGGTCAGCTGACGCCACCCATCATGGGGGCGGTGGCCTTTCTCATGGTCGAGTACGTTGGCATCACCTACCTAGAAGTCATCAAGCATGCGGCGCTGCCGGCACTCATTTCTTATATCGCGCTGGTGTACATCGTGCACCTCGAAGCGATAAAAGCTGGCATGAAGGGGCTGCCCAAACGCAGCACCTCTACCCTTAGTCAGAAACTGCTGAGTTTCTTTACCACCTTCGTTGGTCTCATCGTTCTGAGCGCCGCGGTCTATTACGGACTCGGCTGGATGAAGGGTGTTTTCGGCGCCGCGACGCCCTGGGTCGCAGGGGTGGTCGTGCTTATGGCCTATGTGGGGTTGGTTAAGTATTCCACCTTGTTTCCTACTCTCGATACTGAGCTCGAAATCACGCAACTACCCGAAACCGGTCCAACGGTTAAAGCTGGGCTGTATTACCTATTACCCGTAATCCTGTTGGTGTGGTGCCTAATCGTGGAAAGACTTTCCCCTGGATTGTCGGCTTTGTACGCCTCGGTCTTTATGTTGGTCATTTTACTTACGCAACGGCCGCTGAAGGCGATGCTGCACAAATCGGGCGAAGATATCGGTCAGTGTTTGCGCCAAGGGCTCGCCGATATGTTCGACGGTTTGGTCTCCGGCGCTAGAAACATGATCGGCATCGGGGTTGCGACCGCTGCCGCCGGTCTTGTGGTTGGTACAATTACGCTGACTGGTGTTGGCTTGGTAATGGCCGAATTCGTGGAGTTCATTTCCGGTGGCTATGTTTTGCCCATGCTCATTTTCACCGCCATACTCAGTCTGATTTTGGGCATGGGGCTACCGACTACCGCCAATTACATTGTCGTGTCCTCGCTGATGGCGCCGGTTATTGTGACGGTAGGCGCCGCGCATGGTCTTATCGTGCCCTTGATAGCGGTGCATATGTTCGTTTTTTACTTTGGCATCCTGGCCGACGATACCCCACCCGTGGCCCTGGCCGCCTTTGCCGCAGCTGCGATATCAGGCGGTGACCCTATCCGCACCGGCATTCAGGGGTTTTTCTACGATATCCGCACCGCGATTCTGCCGTTCCTGTTCATCTTCAACACTGAGTTGCTAATGATCGGTGTCGAAACCTGGTACTTGCTGTTGGCGACCGTCGTTACTGCAGTCATGGCAATGTTGTTATTCGCGGCCGGTACCCAGGGCTACTTCCTGGCCAAGAGCAGGCTGTGGGAGTC
>LXTK01000130.1 GCA_001643475.1 Proteobacteria bacterium SPGG2
GGAGAAATCTGGCGAAAAGACACCTTGCGAGTCTCGCATCTAGAGCAGGAAGTTCCGGTAGATACGCCCAATACTATCTATGAAGTTGTGGCGGCAGGATTGGGTGAATTGGGTCAGTTACTTACTGAGTATCACAGTGCCGTACAACATGTGGCCGAACCCGATTCGGTTTCCCTGCATCGTGTATCTACCTTGCAGCATCGTATCGATGCCCTTGGTGCTTGGAACATTAGACAAAAAGTCGAGACGGCATTGAGTCGTTTATCGTTACCAGCAGATAAGCGCATGGCTGATTGTTCTGGCGGTGTACGGCGACAGGTGATGCTCGCACAAGCCTTGGTCAGTAACCCTGATCTGTTGTTGCTGGATGAGCCGACCAACCATATGGACATCACCGCCATCACTTGGTTGGAGGAATTTCTATTGACGTTCCGCGGAGCGCTGATGTTTGTCACCCATGACCGTACGCTGTTGGAGCATCTGGCAACTCGGATTGTCGAGCTCGATCGAGGGAAGCTGACGTCTTTCCCAGGAGACTATCAGTATTACCTGCGAAAAAAAGACGAACTATTGGAGGCTGAAGCAAAGGCCAACGCCAAGCGCGACAAAAAGCTGGCGCAAGAAGAGATCTGGATACGCCAAGGCATCAAGGCAAGACGTACCCGCAATGAAGGTAGGGTCAGAGCCCTGCAAGCAATGCGAAAGGCGCGCCGCCTACGGATGGAGACACAAGGTAGGGCTAACCTTGCGGTAGACCGTGGCGATCTATCCGGCAAGCTGGTGGTCGATATGCGGCAGGTTGGTTTTAGTTATGGCGATCATTGCATCATTCGAGACTTATCGACACGCATTATGCGTGGCGATAGGGTTGGGCTCATCGGTCCAAACGGTTCTGGTAAAACGACATTACTCAATTTGATTCTAGGAGAAACAAAGCCGGATGACGGTGAGATCATTATGGGTACGCGCTTACGCGTAGGATATTTCGATCAGCAACGGACACAGCTGATGCCAGCAAAGACGGTGCGGGAGAATATAAGTGAAGTCGGCGATTACGTCACGGTTAGAGGCCGTTCGCGTCATATCATCGGTTACCTGAGAGATTTCTTATTTCCCCATGAGCGCATTGATTCACCAGTGAAGAGCTTGTCGGGCGGTGAAAGGAACCGCCTACTGCTGGCCAAGATGTTTACGCGGCCTACCAATATGATGGTCCTAGATGAACCAACCAATGACCTTGACGTAGATACTCTGGAGTTACTTGAAGATTTATTGGTCGACTACGATGGTACCCTAGTGCTGGTCAGTCATGATCGGACGTTTCTGGACAATGTAGTAACCAGTACGTTGGTGTTTCGTGGAGATGGCTTGGTAGAGGAATACGTGGGGGGTTATGCGGAGTGGGTCAGGCAAAGGAAACCTCACGTTGCCAAGCGCACAGTAATCAAGGAGAAAGCAGACAGCGCAACCAAGCAAGACCGCAATCAAGACAAACGTTCCATCCAAAGGCAAAAACTAAGTTACAAGGAAGAACGGGAATTGGCGGCGATTCCGGAGCGCATCGAAGGACTCGAGCATGAACAACAAGGCCTTGAGCGCCAAGTCAGCCGGCGAGAATTTTATCAGCAGGATAAAGCGACAATCACCGCGACCCTGGCCCGCCTTAACCAGATCCGCGAAGAGTTAGAACATACTTACGGACGCTGGGAATATCTGGAAGGAATGGACTAGGATTCGGTTGATTCAATTTACGCTAGCAGCGGGTTTGCCGTAAATAAATGCCGCCACATCCTCTAAGACCGGTGCGCGAGAACGCAATGGTATAGACAGCGCCCCGACGATACCGATATGGCCTAGCCGCGGATAAAAGATCGTCTTAACCTTTCCTTGTTTACTACGTATCGCGGCGGCGAGGTTGTCTATATTGCGGATCTTTACCGTCTTATCCTTATTGCCATACATCAGTAGTAGCCGGGGCTCGTCGCCGTCCACGAAATTAATAGGTTGTGACGCAGGATATTGTGATGGCGGCCCAAAAATCTGTTTGTCGCTTGCACTAAAATAGGGCAACCAATCATAGGGGCCAGCGAGGCCAATCATTCCTTTCAACCAACGCTTGTTGCCGCCCATGGATCGCAGATAGCGCTCATCGAGGGCGAGTAAGGCGGCGATGTGTGCCCCAGCCGAATGTCCCATGATATATACATCGTTTGGGTCTCCACCGAACCGCTGTATATTGTTGTAGACCCACTTGAGTGCAAGCGCGCTATCTTCAACAAATGTCGGAAACTTCACGTCGGGAAACAGTCGATAGTTTGGGATGACACCAACAAGGCCCTTTGATACCAGGGCTTCGCCAACGAACAGATATTGGTCCTTAGAGCCCTGCATCCAGGCCCCGCCGTAAAGAAAGACGACTACCGGACGAGCCGTGGTGGAGTTACCGGCGTGATAGAGATCTAACTGCTGGCGCTCTTCGCTCCCGTAGTCGATATCGTAAACGACGACGGGTTTTTGCATTCGCGCAAGCATGTTGGCAACCGTTAGTCCGAGCGATTGGCAACCCACGAGAAGCACGAGTGAAGCCAACAAAGTGATAATTCTGCGTTTAGTTGAGTTGTTCATCTGCCAGCTGTCCCCATTGTGCCGGCGCCAGCCGGCCCACGAAGATAAACTTACCGTTCCCGTGGAGGGCGGAAGACGATTCCCTCGCCCTCATCGGGATATACCTGTGTCGCATGTCGCGCAACATTAGCGTGTGCCACTAGCACCGTATTCGTGCTATTTACCGGTGGTGTGGTGAGCTGAGCCTGAGCGCGTTTAGCAATCGCGTCGCGCCTACCAAAGTACGCTGCCACGCGCAGGTTCACAATGTCGGTCGTAGTTGCGACCCGCCCAAGGTTCATCAGTTTCGCGGTGTCAACAGTACGGCAATAGGGGCTCGCGAGAATTCGGCCAACCGGGATCTTGAGTGCCTGCATTGCCGTGCCCACCGCACGCACGCTACGTCGACCCTCCTCCGAGAGCTGTCGCACCTGCGATGGATCGCAGCTTGTCCAGTCACCGGCCTTGCGGATGTGGTCGCTCTGAGACCAGTTAGTGGCAGCGTGGCGAAAGTACACGTTATACCCACCTGCACGCAGTTCCTGCACAAGCGCTTTGCCGGTGAGTACGGCCGTGTCCTGTGCACGTACTGGGTTGTCGACCGACAGCAACGTGGCAAGCAATGCCAGAAAGAATTTGCGGCTCACAGAAAAAAACCCATTCGAAAATCGTACATGCGAGAATTCGACTCGATCCTACACTGAAGCTTACTTGGTTTTCTTCTATGGTTGGACTTCCCAGACGAAACGCGCATACTGGTTTGGGCGAGTTCGTTGCGTAGTTCATCTAGTACGTAACAATCGTTTACAGACCGTAGTTATTGCTGTCTCAATGACACGACAGAAGGCGCAGTTCTCCGTTACTGGTGCGACGGAGTGACATTTTGGCAACTATTTAAACCAACCATAGGAGGGAGACATCATGGCGATATATATCAGTCTCATTAACTTTACCGATCAGGGTATTCGCAATATTAAACAATCACCCGAACGGGCGCAGGCATTCCGGGATATGGTCGAAAAGGCGGGCGCAACCGTGAAGGCAATTTACTGGACGCTCGGCAACTACGACCTTGTCGCTATCACCGATGTACCAGATGACGCTACGGCGATGACCTTGCTGTTGACCACAGGCAGTATTGGCAATATTCGTACTCAAACACTCAAGGGATTTTCCGCAGAAGAGATGGCGCCGATCCTGGCAAAGTTGCCGTGACGCAAAAAATCACGTGAAGCAGAACCATGGCGGTCCGCCGGTGATTCGAGCCGGCCGCCATTGTTCGCCGGGATGCGCGGATATGATAAATCCGATGCACGGTGCGACATGTATCTACATTGTTTTATGTACGCGCGCTCGTATGTGAGCGTTTGGGTGGTGATACAATTGCAGCCATCCTAGCGATGCGCACATTAGTCACAATCCTCGGCTTAGTCGTGTCGATTTCCGCCGTCGGGGCGCCGCCGGCATCAACCATCGAGGCCAACCGCGTGTTGTTGATGGGCGCCGCCCTTGGACGCGCGGACCTCGTCGCACATGCACTTGCACAGGGCGCGGATCCTAATGCACGCGATGAACACAATGGTAACACCGCACTGCACATGGCGGCACATCTCCGGGATATGGAAGTTCTTGATTACCTCTTGACCCATGGTGCTGATCCAAATATTGGCTCCAGCCGGGACGGACGCACCCCACTCATCCTAGCTGCAAGACAGAGCGGCGGACTAAAAGTGCTAGTCGAGTTGTTTGCTAGTGGTGCCGACGTCGATCAGCCTGCGCGTGATGGCGCTACTGCCCTGATGAGCGCATCGGTGCGAGGACATGCGCACATCACCGCTACGCTACTCGCCAACCGGGCCGATCCCAATGCAGTATCGCACGACGGCCGGAGCGCTTTGCACCGGGCGGCGATGACGGGTCGTCAAGAGATTGTCGAACAGCTCCTTGCTGCCGGTGCGCTCCTAGAGAAACGTGCACGTGATGGCAATACACCACTTGGTACCGCCGTGTATTTTGGTCAAGCGAATGTGGTGGAACGTCTCATCGGGGCTGGCGCGGATCTTGATCGCTCAGCGCGCGATGGCGAGACACCACTTATGTTAGCGGTGCGCGAAAATCACCCCGAAATTCTAGCCATATTGCTTAGGCGGGGTGCCAACGCCAATACTCAGGTGGAGAGCAACGGCAAAACCGCATTGATATTGGCAGCGGAACGCGACCTTGTAGATGTAACACGATTGTTGTTAGATGCCGGTGCAGAAGTCAATCATCGTGCGCACGACGGTGGTACACCGCTGGTAGCCGCGCAGGCGATCGGCGACACCGAGACGGCAGCGCTACTGTGTAAGGCGGGCGCCAGAGAATAACAAGGCTAGTTCTGAGCGCCGTGCCGCCTGAGTAGTTCGACAATTTCATGACGCTTCTCCTTGGTGGCGGCCCTAAGTGGGGTGCGACCATCGTTGGCACTGGTATTGACGTCGGCGCCGTTAGCGATCGATAACTCAACTACCGCAAGGTGGCCGAAAGCGGCGGCACCGTGTAGGGGTGTAGCGCCCCCCTGATCCCTGGCGAAGGAGCGCTGCGATTTCCGCGCGGCCCATGCCGCTCGCTAGGTGTAGTGGCGTAACATCGTTCAAGCCCTTAGCATTGACCTGCGCGCCGCTGTCGATTAACAACTTGACGATGTCACTATGACCGCCAAAGACGGCCATATGCAATGGTGTCAGATTGTCTTTGTCCTTTGCGTCAATGCGCGCGCCCTTGGCGATAAGCAATTGGGTCGCCGCCGTCTGCCCCTCCTGGGCCGCGGTGTGTAGCGGTGTCCAGCCGCCTTTGCTCTTGGCATTGACCTCGGCACCGGCAGTGATCAGTCGTGCTGCGATCTGTGTGTGATCTTCACCGACTGCCCAGTGCAGGGCGGTACGACCGGTGTCATCGGGCGCATCGATATCGGTGCCCTGGGTGATAAGGCTCTCTACCCGATCGATATCGCCTTCATCGACCGCGTCGTGCAGTAAGCCCGCCTGTCCCGAAGTGGCCATGACTATACTTGCGCAGACCAGTATGCGAAGCGCATTATGGTATCGCCATTTCACGGGTTTATTCTGTTCACGGCAGGTCCATGGGCGGTATCTTTGATAGTATACTTATTTTTGAAAATTCAGCGCCGAACTAAACAATGACAATCGCACACTCGGCGACGGTCGGCACATTCCGATTGTTGTGTGAAGACGAACTCAGTGCGGTCGTTGTCGAGCGACCGGAAAGCACGTCGCCATACTTGTTCGTATGCGATCATGCGGGTAATCGAATACCATATCGGCTCGGTACCCTGGGCGTGCGGGACAGGGACCTTGTGCGTCATATTGCTTGGGATGTAGGCGCACGTGGACTGGCGGAAGAATTTGCTCGTCGGTTCGATGCTACGCTGGTAAAGCAGGTGTACTCAAGGTTGGTGATCGACTGTAATCGACCGCTCGATGTCGAAACTTCTATCGCCAAAATAAGCGAGGGCACCGTCGTTCCCGCTAACCAAGATCCTTCTCGCGAAGAGGTCGAAGCACGTCAGCGCGAAGTCTTTCAACCCTATCACAACACAATCGCTTCTATTATTGGCAAGCGGTTGGCAAACAAGCAGCCTACTATCTTGCTGGCGATTCATAGTTTTACGCCGGTATACCACGGCGAGTCCCGCCCCTGGCATATCGGCCTTCTGTACAATCGGGACGCGCGCCTAGCGAAGCTGTTTCGCGAATTGCTGGCAGAGGATGAAACGCTCTGTGTGGGAGATAACCAACCTTACTCAGTAGATGATTTCAGTGACTACACGCTTCCTGTACATGGGGAGCAGCGTGGAATTCCATATCTATTGTTTGAAGTGCGGCACGACATGATAGAGACCGAAGAGAATCAGTATCGCTGGGCGCATCGACTGGCCCATACACTGGAGCGTGCGCTTGAGCGGTCGCCGGAGCTTGCTGCACATACGCTTGGCTGACTGGTCACCGAAACGGTTGTTGACCTAACGATCGAGGTTACATCCCGCATCATCGCAACCCGCCCGTGTTTCTTGCTTAACATCTTGCGAACTGTTTGAGATACCGGTTGCCACGCGCTCGCTGAGCAGCATCGCCATTTGCGTGTCGACGGAGATATCATCCAGTCGACCAAAGACGTGATAACGCACGATACCGAATCTGTCGATAAGGATTAAAGTGGGTGTTCCATACATGCGGCTAGGCGTGCGTGGTCAGCGGAATGTCTTGACCCGATTCGTGCGCATCGACACCAAGCGGGAAGTTGACGCGATACTCGTGGAGAAACGCCTGCAGCGCATGTGGCTGCATGGCGTCATGATGTTCGAAGACAGTGTGTAGACCCACAACTGCGAGGTCGGTGGCAGCGAATGTTTTTTACAAGCGTTGCGCCTGTGGGATCCCATGAGCAACGCATGCCGGACATAACATCTGAAAGGTATGAAGCGCTATCACGTGTCTGCGAAGTTTCTCTAGGCTCACATCGTTATTCGCGTTGAACTACTGAGCTACGTGTCATGTCGGGGCAGGCTGATTGAGGCCGTATTCTTGAGAGCGGACCATGGATCCATGTCATCATCGATCGAAGGGGCACATACGCAACTGGGGGCCTGGAATTCTTGCACTTTCCCAGGGGGCGCTCGCGCTGCAGCCACGACATATATGTAGTCTCCCGGATGGGTATACGGTATATTGCGCCCCGCAGCTTATGAATATAGGCCTTTTCGGAAGTCCCTGCCAAGGTTCGCCCGCAATTCCCTTTCTGTAAACTGCACGAACGTTCTAACATTTAATATTGTTTTCGAGGATCTTTATATTATGCGTACGGGAACTATAAAGTGGTTCAGTGAATCTAAAGGATATGGTTTTATCACGCCGGAGGACGGCGGCAAGGACGTTTTTGTCCACCACTCCGCGATTACGGGCACGGGGTTTAAGTCCCTGGCTGAAGGGCAACGCGTGACATTCGAGGTTCAACAGGGCCCCAAGGGCCTACAGGCGGTTGATGTTACTGCCGACTAGCGCCTTACGACAGTAGATTCGAATTCAGGACTCCGCTGCACGGCGGGGTCTTTTTTTGGGCGAAAGAAATACTGCGTGGTTCGCGCATAGCAGCACGCCGTCGGGTAATTAGCGGCGTTTGCGGCCTTGCGTTCGACGCGGGTCTTCGAAGCGTACGCGAAGGGCATTGCCGTTAAAGGTCTTGCCATCTAGGGCAGCGAGCGCCGCACGTGCCTCATGCCCCTCCATTTCGACAAAACCAAAGCCGCGGCACTTGCGTGTGAAGATATCTGCAATTACTTCTACCGACCGCACGGTACCGAACTCTGCAAACAATTCCCGCACGGACTGTTCCGAGGCTTCGGCCGGCAAGTTACCAACAAACATTTTTTTCAAATGCGTCTCCTCGCTGAATTAGACGAGCAGTGTAATCCACTCAGCCTTTTGGGTCCACCAGTATCACTATGATATCAATACATTGACGCACCGGTCTGCGCCTGACATCGCTGGGGCGACTCCTTTCTTCGACGACGTCAGGGTCTGTGAACGCATATTGTTAACGTCGGCGGTGCGGCTTGGCCGGCATTGACGTGACTAGCCTATGAGGTAGGCCCCGCAAGCAAACGGCGGCAAGCCAAGCTGTTTTGTGGAACTTAGAGCGCCGGCGCCAAAACGGGTTTGAGGAATGGAGGCAATCCTACAACGATAAGGAGATCGAACGTGCCGGCCAACCAACAATCATTACTGAAGAAGGGGTTTCGGCGGTAAAAGGAAGCGATTCGATACCTACGTGGGGCCAGTTCCTTGCCTTTATTTGAGATCTCGATCGGCATCTCGTTGGCTGCCGAAGGCCATGTCAAAGAACTCGATCCAGCCAGAACATTGGGCCACAGAGGCCTCACCGGCAGTTGGCCCACATATCGCGCAAATCGTTATGGGACGTGGAAGGAGGCCTTAGGAGAGACCATTTACTATGATCGAGACGATGCACGGGAAGTAGTCATGGCGCTAATTATTGACGACGGTGTGTCTAGCCGTGGCCACCGACGCCACATCTTCGATCCCGCTTTTCGAATTGTGGGCATGGCTTCTGGTCCCCACGCTATCCATGAATCAATGTGTGTGTACCTTCGCGGGCAGCTAATAGAGCGCACCCAGGGGCAAGTGCTTAAATCGCGCTCGTCTGGGTCCGGTGACGCTAGGTTTGGTTGCTCAAAAGTGGCATCGGCAACCTTTGTCGGTGTTAATCCAAACCTGGCCTATTTTTCAAGTATTTGTTTTTTAACGTCTTTCCCCATACCCCGACACTCTGTGGCATGCGAATTGCAACTATAATGCCAAGACCCTAACCGGAAGCATGCCTCAGTCATGAAAAACGTTCCTAGGCCGGCCAGAACCAGGACGGACCAACCCTCCACCGCCGCCGATGATCTCGACCGCGGCGCTTCGCCACCTAC
>LXTK01000013.1 GCA_001643475.1 Proteobacteria bacterium SPGG2
TCATCATATCTTCATAGCCTTGGAATGGTCTTCAATTTTCCTGACAGCATTTGTAATTGTGTATTTCCTGTGCATTCTTATTGAATTACATTGAGAATCCAAATGAGAATATTGCGAGACAAATGGTGGTCGGTTCGAGCTCTAAATGATCATTACCACATCATTGCGCTGCGGGACCCAAAGACGCTACTCATCATTACGGTGGCCGTGGCGGCGATGCTCGCATTGCACGATGGACGTGGTCAAGGTGGCCTCACCCTGTGGCCGCTTTTCGGTTTGTGGAACCAAATGTTGGCGGTATTTGGGCTGTTACTAATAGGGCTGGCACTACGCCGTCGACAACAGGCAGTCGGTTACGTATTTGTGCCCATGATCTTCTTGGTTGTTGTCACGAGTTGGGCCCTGATATTACAGCTTAGTCGCTGGTGGGCGAGTGCCGATTGGCTGCTGATCGCCGGCGGTATATTGTTGCTGGTGGTAGAGTTCTGGCTCGCATGGGAAGCACTGCGAACCTTGCGTAAATCCGTTCCTGCGCTTGACACTTCTCTGACAGAGTCCAAAATGCCTCATTAGAGGGCCTACAGGCATTCACTTCTGATGCACCTCCTCGCTTTTGGAATCAACCATAAGACCGCGCCGGTAGAAATCCGCGAACAAACTGTGTTTGCACCGGACGAGTTGGTCGATGCGCTACAGGGCATCACCGGTAGCGGCGGGGCCCACGAAGCCACGATTTTATCTACATGTAACCGCACTGAGGTCTACTGTGGTCTGGAAAAACCCGATATTGAGATGCCGATTCAATGGTTCTCAGACCACAACCGGCTGTTGCCCACGGGCATTGAGCCCTATCTCTATACACACCGCGAGGCGGCAGCGGTAAGGCACGCGTTTCGCGTTGCCGCTGGCCTAGATTCTATGGTTTTGGGGGAACCCCAGATTCTGGGGCAAATGAAAGAGGCGTTCGCCGCCGCCCACAAGGCTGGTACGACAGGTAAGATTCTGAACCGGTTATTTCAGCAAACTTTCTCTGTCGCCAAGAAAGTGCGCACGGATACCGCCATTGGTGCCAGCGCCGTTTCTGTCGCCTACGCAACGGTAAGTCTAGCCAAACAGATCTTTAACCGGCTACAGGATCAAACTGTGTTATTGATCGGTGCCGGTGATACGATCGAGCTCTGCGCGCGCCACCTAAAAGAGCAAGGCATACAGCACATGATTGTTGCCAATCGGACACTAGAACGGGCACGGACGCTGGCAGATCCCTTAGACGCAGAGGCCATTTCCCTAGGCGAGATGCCTGCGCGCCTAAATGAAGCCGATATCGTTATTTCTTCAACCGCCAGCCAACTACCGATACTTGGAAAAGGCGCCGTCGAAAGGGCTTTGAAGATTCGCCGCCGCCGACCGATGTTCATGGTGGATATTGCGGTACCGCGCGATGTCGAGGCCGAAGTAGCAGACCTAAACGATGTCTACCTCTACACGATCGACGATATCGAAGGTGTGGTACAAGAAAATCTGCAATCGCGACTGCAGGCTGCCCGCGACGCGGAGAAAATTATCGACACCCAAGTAGCGGAATTTATGCAGTGGGTAAAATCACTGGCAGTAATACCAAGCATCCGCGCATTGCGCGAGGATGCCGACGCTGTACGTGAGGCTGAACTTGCGCGCGCGCGGGGACGGCTTGCGCGTGGTGAAGATCCGCAGAATGTAATAGAGCAGCTAGCACGTTCGTTAACCAACAAATTCACGCATGCACCGACGATAGCGCTGAAACAGAATCGTGCCGATGATAACGTGATATTGCCCGAGGCCGCCCGCAAACTTTTTAATCTCACCGACGACGACTGATTTGAATCCTGCCGTCCAAGCCAAGTTAGAAAAGCTCATTCAGCGCAATAAAGAACTCAGCGCGCTGCTGGCTGATCCAGAGGTCATCAGCGTTCAGGATCGTTTCCGCAGCCTGTCCCGTGAATACGCAGAAATAAATCCGGTCGTGCAACACTATCAAGACTATCGTCAGACATGCGAAGAGCTGGAGGAAGCTCGATCCATGCTTAAGGATTCGGACGACTCGATACGCGAAATGGCACAGGAAGAAGTTACACGTGTGCAGGCACGGATTAAACAGTTGCAGCAAGAGCTGCAACAGCTCTTGCTGCCAAGCGATCCCAACGACAACCGTAACATATTTTTAGAGATCCGCGCTGGTACCGGTGGCCAAGAAGCAGCTTTGTTCGCAGCAGACTTGTTTCGTATGTACAGCTACTATGCAGAAAAGCGCCGCTGGAAGGTTGAAATAATCAGCCACAGCGCGAGCGACCTCAGCGGTTACAAGGAGGTAATTATACGTATCGTTGGTCACGGGGCTTATTCGCGGCTCAAGTTTGAATCAGGTGGCCATCGCGTACAACGTGTACCGGTGACCGAAGCCCAAGAGAGAATCCACACTTCGGCTTGTACCGTGGCGATCATGCCTGAGGCCGAGGAAGTCGATGAAATCGACGTCAACCCGGCAGACTTAAAGATCGACACCTATCGCGCCTCTGGCGCGGGTGGACAGCATGTTAATCGGACCGATTCGGCCGTGCGTATAACCCACCTACCTTCGGGGATCGTGGTCGAGTGCCAGGACGAACGCTCGCAGCATAAGAACAAAGCGCGAGCCATGTCTGTGTTGCGCTCACGAATACTCGAAGCCGAACGACAAAAGCAACGCGAACAAGAAGCAGCGACGCGCAAGAGTCTTATAGGCAGTGGCGATCGCTCGGAGCGTATTCGCACTTATAACTTTCCACAGGGCCGCGTGACCGATCACCGTATCAACCTGACCTTATATAAACTCGAACAAATCCTCGAAGGCGAACTCGAGGAGCTTATCGACCCGTTGGTCGCTACCCATCAAGCGGACCAGCTCACGGCCTTAGCGGAATGAATTCATCATGACGGCTATGCCGACACCATACTCAAATACAAATGCTGCGCCCGTGGCTACAATCGGTATAGCATTGCGCTGGGCGATCGTGGCACTGAGGAAAACCAGCACTACCGCACAGTTAGATGCAGAGACTCTGGTAATGCACATTACCGGCTTCAGTCGGGCTGAACTGGTGGCCCGCGGCCCACACGAACTTTCAGCCGCCCAAGCGGCAGACCTGGCCCGGCTCGTCGAACGTCGTGCTACGGGCGAACCCATTGCCTACCTCACACACACACGAGAGTTTTGGTCGTTAGAACTTATGGTTTCACCGTCGACGTTGATTCCGCGCCCGGAAACTGAGTTGTTGGTTGAACAGGCGTTGGCTTTGATTCCGACCGATGTGGCGTGGACCATCGCCGACCTTGGCACCGGTTGCGGGGCAATCGCACTGGCGCTGGCAAAAGAACGGCCACGATGTCATGTCGTTGCGATAGACAACGTACCCGCGACACTCGATATCGTGCAAAAGAATGCCTGGCGCCACAAACTGAAGAATATAGAGTTCTTACAGGGGAGTTGGTTCGAGCCACTCGCCGCGCGCGTCAATATGGTAGTCAGCAATCCACCCTATATTAGGAATGATGATCCACACCTCGCGTGGGGCGACGTGCGATTTGAGCCCGACTATGCGCTTTTGGGTGGTGTCGATGGTCTCGATGCCATCAGACATATCGTCGCGCACGCTAAAGACTACCTATACCCTGACGGAATACTGTTATTAGAACATGGTTATGACCAAGGAATGGCGGTTTGCTCGCTCATGCAACACCATGGATACAGCGATATTGCCTGTCATCAAGATATCGCGTGCCGCGATCGCGTGAGCGTATGCCAAGGCCGATAACCTGGCCCTACCAGAGAAACTACCGAAACCGCCTCGATGGACGACGATCAGCTACTCCGGTACAGCCGTCACATATTACTCCCCCAGATCGGGATCGACGGTCAGCAGAGATTGCTGCGATCGCGGGTGCTGATCGTCGGTATGGGTGGGCTCGGTTCACCAGCCGCTATTTATCTCGCCGCTAGCGGTCTTGGCCATTTGGTGTTAGTCGATCATGATAAAGTCGATTTGACGAATCTCCAACGGCAGATTGCCCACAATACCGAAGCCCTCGGCGATGACAAAGTCGACTCCGCCAAGCGAACGCTGCTCGCACTCAACCCCGAAACGCGTATCACCACCATCAACATGCGCTTGGAAGACGATAATCTGGCTGGGCAGATAGCACTCGCCGACGCCGTCGTAGATGCCAGCGACAACTTCGCCACACGGTTCGCCGTCAATCGGTTATGCGTGGAAAAGAAAACACCGCTAATCTCGGGAGCAGTGGTGCAACTGGAAGGTCAAGTAGCCGTGTTTCGACCAGATCGTAATGACAGCCCGTGTTATCGCTGTCTTTACAAGGAGACTGGCGAGCCGGAGATGCGTTGTGCAGAATTCGGGGTGTTGGCACCGGTTGCAGGCATTATCGGCAGCATTCAAGCCACCGAAACCATCAAGGTTCTGCTCGATCTCGGCGAGTCGCTCACTGGCCGTTTGATGATCGTCGACGCCTACACGATGGAGATTAGGACAACAAAACTCAACCGCGATCCAGCATGTCCGGTATGTAGTTAGACCATTCAGTGTCGGCCGCTCCTGCGCGTCTCGGCAATTGCTCCGACAACTGCTCCTGCGTTGTTCTAACTTCCAGCATCCCTGCCGGTCGCCTGCGTTGCTCTCGGTTGCTGCTCCTGGCGCAACTCTACCTCCTCCTTCCCTGGAGTCGTACCTTCCGACATCTGACCGCCAGGAATGGTGGAAATGCAAAGGGATTGTAGGAACAATCCTTGCCCTGTCGGTCGCCTGCGCTCGCGGCATTAGTGCATCTGACCTCCAAGGATGGCCGCTCTCGCACGTCCTGTGCTTCGCGGCACCTGCACGTCCAGGTGCAATGGAGGAAATGCAGAAGGATTGTTGGGAACAATTCCTGCCATGCACGTCAGAACGATCCTTGCCCTGCCCTGACGTCGAACTCGCAACTTCCCTGCTTGCGCCCCTTCGGGCTTTTCCACTTCTGCGCTACACCTCGCACCAACGGCCCTGCCTAAGCAAGCCTCCCGCCCGAAGATATCGTCTAGCAGAAACCAGCCTATCAGAAAAGCAAGAAACAGTATCCCATACGCAACAGCGCTGTAGTCAATAAAAAAGACCCAATACATTACAGCAGCGAATAGTGATAGGGTGATAAACAGGGTGCATGTGTTCCATCGCCTAGCACGCATGACGCGTTGATAGATTTCGTGTGACAATGAATCCAACCACTCGCCATCTACCCCAACCAAGAATTGAGTGGCGACACGTGGTGTATAGCTTAGATTTTTTCCGCTATTGCCTGAATGACTACGATACGATTTTCTTGCAGATTTCGGATAACGTTTTCGAATTTAATTCGGGCGGTTTCGCGCATCAGCAGATGAAGTCCCAGGGGTGGCGGGCCGGATTCCTTCGTTTTCTCGACGACCGCCTTAAACCACTCGAGTGAATGCTGGCTCTTATCCTCCCAGTCCAACGTTTTCAAACCAGCTTTGTCAAGAATTGCGCGCAAAGATGTCGGCTTTTCCAAGAAACTAATCGCGCTTTCCTCGGCCCACGGTACGGGAAAATGTGGCTCACCGCCGTCACCGGCAAAGATGTCATGGAAAACCAGATGCCCGTCTGACTTTAGGACGCGCGCGATTTCTCCATAGAATCCCGACTTATCTGAAATGTTCATCTGGGCGTGCTCGGTCCAGACGGCGTCGAATGAGCCTGCATCAAATGGCAGCGCCAGCGCACCGGCTTGCCTGAATTCGACGACGTTACTGAGTCCGACTCGTTCCGCCAAGGCCGTTGCGACCTCGATGTATTCTGTCGTTAAATCGATACCTGTCGCCTGGCAGTTGTGTTCCGTTGCGAGATACCTTACAGAACCACCGAGCCCACAACCTACATCCAGCACGCGACTGCCCGGCACTAGCTTCGCACGACCGGCCAATTCTACGGTGGCTTCGCGGCCACGGATGTGGAATTCGTCTACCGGCGCCAAGTCTTCCGGGGTAAGCTGCTCTATGTTCTTACCCATTGCCTGGAGGGCTTTTAGAATAGATTCCAAAATTCCCTCTACACGGTAGTGATTTTCAACAGATCGTTTTACATCTGCCATTCTGCTCATCCTCCACCGTTGCGTCAGACGGTATTCTAATATGTCAGCGGTTCATGCTGTGAACGGGCGCGGTAGTGAACGCGCACGAGTGGATAGTTCGGTGGTTCACCGTGCCATGCGTGAGCGACGCCAGATAACACGACCGCACAAATCGTAATGACTAGTTTTTGCAGTGCTTTCACGGTCGGCGGTGCTTGCCGTATTCCGAAATGTAGCTTCGCTGCGTCGGTAGTGCCGCTGCCTATATCTTTGTGTTCTCTTCGTGAAACTCGATAACATTTCTGTCCGGATCACGGACAAATAGGGACGTACCACCGGGAAACTTTATCGGTTCTTCGGTAATCGAAATCCCTTTTTGGTTCAGGGTATCCTCAACTTCTTTTATGTCTCGCACCGCCAATGCTACATGCGTATACCCGGGGTGCTTATCTTCGACATCCATCAATATATTCGGGGTCTCACCACTGGAGGCGTTGAGGATCAAGTTAATGATGGTGCCTGAGGGATGCGTGAGTATGGCGACAGGCTCAGGACCAACCGGGCCGACGATGAACTCGAACCCTAGGTCCTCATAGAATCGGCGGGCTCGATCTAGATCAAAGACGCGGATTCCAATGTGGGCGACGCCGGTAATAAGGTTTTTCATTTCAGCCATAGTCCCGATCGTAAACATCCTTAAAGATCAGCATTTCAGTCAATCTACTAACAACTGTAGTTTTGCCTAGTCTTTTCATCTGTAGTCGTTTTCATTTTCTTTTCGCCCCTACGGTCAAGCTGAGGGCAAGGGCAGCCGAAGCGCGGCCCCGTTAGGGGGCACGGGAAGGATCCCGTGCGTCCGCCGTCGGCGGACCCACTGAGGCAACCGCCAGTCCGAGGTTGCCCGCACCTGAAGTTAGGTGCGGTCGCAGACCGCGGGGCAAAATGGTTTTGGTGACTTTTGGCCGAAACAAAAGTCACCCGCGTACGGGGCCGGCGCCCCGGTGGTACATTGTCGCCGAAGCCGACACATACTAAAGGTCCTTTATGTAGCGGATAATTTCGCCTGAATAGCCCAGCTTTTCATAGACGTAGCGTGCGCGGGTGTTGTTCGCGAATACGTGTAACGTCATGGTCAATGCGCCCCGCTCTTGGGCTGCATTTTCTGCTGCCACAATTAGCGCTCGGCCAATACCCTTCCCTTCCGCTTCGCGAGCGACTGCTAACACTTCCAAGTGTGCGCTTGGTTCGTGGCTCAACATTTCCTCACGGAAGCGAACGAGACTCAAACCCAGCACAGCGTTGTTCGCATCTACCGCAACGTGCGCCAAACAATCCGGCGCTTCACCATCCAGCCAAGCTTGTAAGCTCTGCTCGTCTCCGCGCCATAAGTCCTCGGCTCACCGCCGGGCCGGTATGTCGAACGATGCGAGACGAGGAAGCAGAGATCGCATGGCCTCACCGTCGCTAGGTAAGGCTACTCGAATGCTGTACTCCATCTACGCGTTCTAGCTCTTAGCAGGCTTTTGATTGGCCGTTTTCTCAATGACAGCCAATACATCCGCTAACGCATTCTCTTCGTTTGCATTGAGTGGTAATGCACCGGCACCAAGTAAGAGTTTGCCAAATTCTCGACGAAGTTTTTCTACTGTCCAGCGGAAAGAATCAGGTGCCTCTATCGGCACCGGTGGCTCGGAGAAACCGACATGGTAGTGCGGCTGTTTTTCAAAACAATCAAACCGCAAGACCTCTTCTTGCTGCGATGACGCAGTCGGGCCAAGAACACGAATGGTCAAGCCTTTATCATTCCCAACGTCCCGGTACTCCGTCGAAAATACGAAACGTCCTAGTCGTTCTTCCATTCCTACGTCCTACATTCGTTTATCTAGCCACTTCTTAGTCATGCCCTAATTTTCCGTCGGGTTACGTAACGATGAGCTCAACCGGTGAGGGCCGCGCAGCGGACCTCACCGGTTGGAGCTTCTTGTTGGGGAAGACCTTCGATGAATTGAAACGGTGTAATTCCATTTCCCCATCTATAAAGCACCACTGTGCTATCGACGATAAAAATCGTGCCATAGCCATCAGCAACTCTGTAAGCCCACACTTCAACGGTGTCGCCATTCTTAATGTCGTTCCAACTTAAACCGAGCGTTCCCGAAGGCTGGACTCCATCGCCTTTTACAAACTGGGTAGTCTCATCTGGTTTCCCCATTTTTATAATAACTTGCTTGCCGGGCATACCTTCCTCAAGTAGAGCAAAAAAACCCTGAGAATCGGTAGGTCGCTGCGGATTGCCACTCGAGCAAGCAGGGATGACGAAAGCAGCGATAATAAGAGTGAGCAATGCGCGCCTTAGACAATTCAATGTTTCACCGTCCCCAACTAGAAATAGACCTACTAACATCCATGTTATAACATGGATCGTGTTAGGCTCTATCACGGATCTATGGCCTACAAGGAGCAGCTTACTTTGGAATCGTAGCCTGGTTTCGTGAGTGATAGGCGGATGGGCACGCGGCCAACATTCAAACCGCGTGTGGCGCGAGCATATATTTGCACTGTATCCGAACGACGTTTGATGTTCGCCCCTTTACGCAAGCCGAGCGCGCTGTACAGGCGAAGTTCAGTCCGAAGGGGCGCGAGAGGGATCTCGCGCGTGCGCCCGCGGGCATCACGGACGTGCCCTCGGAGCACCTGCTGAGACCAGCACCTAAGTGAGGGTACCCCGGTTTTTGGGGCGCAGCGTCAGGGGAGCGTTTCTTTGCCTACTTTCTTGTCGCGACAAGAAAGTAAGTCGCCCACCCGGGCGAGACCGGGTTAGTATGTTGTCAGCGTAGCTGACCCGAATCCCGTACGGGCCGGCGCCCCGTTAATATAGCCCTACGACTTGATCTGTGTACC
>LXTK01000299.1 GCA_001643475.1 Proteobacteria bacterium SPGG2
GGTCGCGTCGTAGAACGAAACTACCTCGATTTTTGGGGCGAGGATGAAAGCGCATGGAGTCTGCCGTTTCGCTGCAACGTCTGCCCCGATGGCATTGGCGAAGCCGCCGACATTGCCGCCGCCGACACCTGGCCCGGCGGGTCTCCCACCTGGGAAGGGCAGGACGATGATCTAGGTACCAATGCGGTCATCGCCCGCACCGCCGCCGGCCTTGAGCTAATGGAAGCCGCGGCCGCCGATGGGGCCATCACGCTCGAAAGCGACATAACGATGCGCGATATGGACGACTATCAACCGCACCAGGTCACTAAAAAGTATATGGCGTGGGCACGCTACGCCGGCCTGCGCGCTAGCGGCCAACTATTTCCGCAGACACAACGGCTGCGTATTCGCGAACTGGCGCTTGAGAATGGGCTTGCGGAGAATTTGCGCCAAGCCAAAGGCGCTAACAGACGAGTCCGCAACGGCCGCAATTGCGAGCCTACACCGGTTGCGCTTGTCGCCGAGGACGCATCGCAGTAACGTGGCCCGTGTACGTTGAGTTAAAGCGCAGGCTGCGCAACTCGCGTACCACGCAGAGCAATGCGCTGATTCGCTGGCTAGCGTGGAATATGCCTTACCACGCCGAACACCATCGCTTTGCTGCGATTCCGTTCTACGCGTTGCCCGAGGCACATACGTTTCTAAAGCACCATATCGCGGTACAGTCACGCGGCTATTGGCATGTCCATCGAGCGCTAACTCATTCGCTCGGGCGTTAGCGCCCGCGCCAGACGGGTTTACGTTTCTCGGCAAAGGCACGCGCGCCTTCCAGCTGATCCTCGCTCGAATAAAGCACGTTGACGGTCTTGAATTCGCGCCGCATGGTGCGCCTTAGCGCCTCTGCGAACGGCATGTGTTCGGTTTCCCTTGCGACTTCTTTGATAGCGGCGAAAACCAGCGCTGGACCCTGCGATAGCATTTGCGCAATCTCTAGGGCTCGATCAAGCAACTTTTCGGCGGCGACGATCTCGTTAACCAATCCCCAACCATGGGCCTCCTCGACCGACATCCAGCGACCGGTCAACAACATATCCATCGCCACGTGATAGGGAATCCGGCGTGGCAACTTGATCGTCGCCGCATCCGCCAGGGTGCCGGCACTGATCTCCGGCAAGGCCAATCGGACATGCTCCGCCGCAACAATCAAGTCGGCAGACAGCGCCAACTCGAAACCACCACCGACGGCCATGCCATTGACGGCAGCAATGACCGGTTTGTTCAAATTAGGCAACTCCTGCAAACCACCGAAACCACCAACGCCGTAATCGGAATCGGGGGCTTCGCCCTCGGCCGCCGCCTTTAGGTCCCAGCCGGCGCAAAAGAACCTTTCGCCGGCCCCGGTAATGATGGCCACACGTAGATCCTCATTGTCACGAAAGTCCTGGAAGACCTTCCCCATCTTGCGGCTAGTGGCGGCATCGATGGCGTTTGCCTTGGGGCGATCGAGGGTGACGACGAGAACTGCGCCGTGGGTTTCAGTGCTAACTGGGTGTGTCATGATAGTTCGCCGTTGATTAAGTTCATTGGTCGTTTGGAAAAGGAGTCGGTACGTGACTCAAGGACGCTCAAGAATATCATGTCCCCGGGAATTGGCGATGGCGGGGCCAAGCGAGTAACGATGGAGCGTGAGGACCACCGTCGATGTTTCATGTAACCTCAGCTTGTTTGAGGTGTGGCCAGCCGTGCGTGCGGGCGCTAAGAGGGGAGGCGGCGAAATGATCGAATACGATGATAAAGCGGCGCGGGCTACCGAGCGCAGCTATCTGTCGCCAGAAATCGTCCGCCAACGGTTACGCACGTTGGCGGTGCTGGCACTGCGAGCCGGCGAACATGTGCTTGATGTGGGCTGCGGTCCGGGGTTGCTGGCCCACGATATGGCGCTGCAGGTAGGCACGAGTGGACGGGTAGCGGGTATCGATAAGAGTGAGGCCATGCTCAAGCTCGCACGACAGCGCTGTGCGCATCTATCGCAGGTCGAGCTCAGCCAAGGCGAGGCGGAGAACCTATGCGCCGACGATCAGAGCTTTCACGCGCTCGCCTGTACCCAGGTGTTGCTTTACATACCCGATGTCAGACAGGCGCTTAGCGAGATGCGCCGCGTATTGAAACCGGGCGGGCGTATCGCGGTGGTAGAAACCGATTGGCGCAGTGCCGTGCTCAACAGCAACGAGGAGGCTTTGACCCGCAAAATAACACAGGGTTGGGATGACGCGGTGCCGAGCCCCAATCTACCGGTGCAGCTCGGGCCGCTATTGCGGGAGCACGATTTTACCGCCATTCGCGTCGAGGCCATTCCGGTGCTAGACACGAGCTACTCCCCGGATGGTTTCTCCGCCGGCATGGCCAAAGCTATTGCCACCTCGGCCCAAGAACGGGGGCTGGTCAGTGAAGCCCAGGCGCGGACTTGGCTTGACGATCTTGAGCGCTTGGGGCGTGACGGGGCATATTTCTTTTGTGTGAACCGCTTCTTGTTCTTGGCGGTGAGGGCTTAGTACCGCTGCGATTAGGGCACAAATGGCGTATTGGGGAGTAGGCATTCGTTATGGCCTAGTCCTTGCACGACTTTGTTTGCAAAGAAATTCGGAGGGATAGAACCATGCTACTTGTGACACGGAAGCCAGGACAGTCCATCGAGCTCGACCTTGCCAATATCGACCCCGAGATGTCTGCCAGGGAGCTATTGGCCAATGGATCCATCGAAATCCACGTGGTGGACGTAGAGGGATCGAAAGTGAAATTGGGTATCCAGACTCGACCCGGCGGCGCCCGCCGCTAGGCGCTCATACGACACCGACACGCTGCCTAGGCCCCGCTGGGCCTAGGCCTGACGTGTTGGGGCAGATTCCACTCCCTAATGTAATGTGTTACCGTTCAGCTTGTGAACGCTGTCGCCCTTGCCGGATGTCGGAAACACCCGGCCGCTAGCGGACAAAACGCTTGCACAGCCGGATTCGGCGATCTATATTTGTTTATAGGGGTTTAGCGCAATAAATTTACATTTAAGATTAACTAGTTACCGCTGGAGTGTTGAGTCTTAAGGAGAAAAAATGCAATTGGCACGGTTAAAAGCAACAATAAAGGGCCTTTTCCTGGCGCTCGGGGTGGCCGGGTTGGTCTCCTGTGGGAGCGGCGACGAGGCCGATGGCGGTGGCGCCTGTGGCGGTGCCGATGAGACAGGGATTTGTTTGTTCGCAGCGGGTATCGTGGTATCCGATGTCGATGAAGGGCCAGATGTTGATGTCATTCAG
>LXTK01000126.1 GCA_001643475.1 Proteobacteria bacterium SPGG2
AGAGACGCCCGGCCTGCGATCATCGAACTCGGCGGCATAAAGTCACTGTATTCGGATTCTTACTTCACGCAGGACGAATTTTGGCAGGCCTACAACCGACCGGTTTATGATAGGCTCAAGACGAAATATGATCCACAGGCCCGCCTAAAGGATATCTACCAGAAATGTGTGCTTAAACAATAATATACTCAATAGACACCACTGCCGCTAGACCACGCTTCCTGGGCGACAAAGCGGCGCATCACACCGGCAACGCCGCCATCAGCAACTATATTCAGAGGAGCCGATTACTTGATTGGCTATCGATCTGGCACGCCTTTTGTAAGGCTAGAACTGTGATCAAAGACGGTCCAAAAACAGACCGAGCCCTCTAGTCGCTAAAGTCCTGGCGATGGCAGGCTGATATTGCTTTAGCAGCAACGCAGGAAAGTAAGGGTAGCCATGGCGCCAAAATCTAGTCTCGACGACACCCTGAAAAACCGCTTCAGCGACTACAAGAAGTGGCGCGACGACCTCATTGTGGTCATCGGCAACTACCAAGTGTGGCTGCAGGACCAAGGGCTAATCGATGGCGCAGACGATCTGCGTATTTTCGAGCTTCTCGAGGAGCTGGAGTCCGACAAGTTAACGGTGGCCATGGTGGGCGAGTTCTCGCGCGGCAAAACCGAGCTCATAAATGCCATCTTTTTCGCCGACTACAAGCAGCGTCTGTTGCCCACAGAGGCGGGGCGCACAACCATGTGCCCGACAGAATTGCAGTACGACGAAAACCATCCTCCCAGCATCGAGCTGCTGCCAATCGAAACCCGTAAGACGGCTGAAACGATTGCCGAATACAGGCGGTCTCCGACAAACTGGGCGACGGTATCGTTGGAGCTCGACGACCCTGAAAAAATGACAGAAGCCTTCAGCGAAATCGTGGCCACCAAGGAAGTGAGCGCTGCAGAAGCGCGCGAGCTCGGGCTTTATGGTGGTGAGACACCGGGAGCCGGCACTACTGTGAGGGTCCCTATGTGGCGCCATGCCATCATCAATTACCCACACCCACTTCTAAAGCAAGGGTTGGTGATACTCGACACCCCCGGTCTGAATTCCCTTGGTAGCGAACCCGAACTAACCATCAGCATGTTGCCCAACGCACATGTTATTTTGTTCGTGCTCGCAGCCGATACCGGGGTAACAAAATCGGATCTACAAGTCTGGCAAGAGCATGTCTGTGTAGCCAGGGGCGAAAAGAACAAGGGCTGCGTGGTGGTGCTAAATAAGGTCGATACTTTGTCGGATGAGCTAAGACACCCAGATGCGGTTGCTGCCAGCATTTCCCGGCAAACCCAGGAGACGGCGGCCGCACTGCGGGTCAGCAAGGATCAAGTTGTCCCTGTGTCGGCGCAGCAAGGATTGATCGGCAAGATAAAGTATGACGAGGCACTCGTAGAAAAAAGTGGCCTGCCTATTTTGGAGCACAAATTGTCAGAGGAGATTATCCCGGCTAAGCAAGCACTGCTACGCGATAGAATCGTACAAGAAATCGGCGGCATCATCGAAACCACAAGGGCCACGATCGATGCACGCTTGGTAGCCGCCAAACAGGAACTGAGCGAACTCAAGGGTATGAGCGGTAAGAATAAGGGCGTTATTCAAGAAATGGTCAAGACAGTTGCCCGCGATCAAGAGATCTACAACCAGAAGCTTGAAAACGTGGACTCCACGCGTCAAGTACTGACCAGGCAAGTAGAAATCTTACTTACCTTTCTAAGCATGCGTGCGTTTGATAAGTTGATAAAGAAAACACGCAGAGATATGAAGGGTAGTTGGACCACTTACGGATTGAAGCAGGGCATGAAGACGTTCTTTGACGGCGCCGCCCAGACAATGGACAAGGTTCGCCAGCAAACCGACAAGATAAAGGGGCTAGTAGAGGCAATATACACACAGTTTCAGGTAGAGCATGGGTTAGCAAAGATCAAACAAGAGAGCTTCGTGTTGCAGCCGTTCGTAGATGAACTCGAGCGTTTACACCAAGAGGCAGAAATCTTTCGCAACAGCACAATCATGATGATGACCGAGCAGCATTTCGTTACCCAGAAATTCTTCATCGCACTCGTGAGTCGTGCGCGCCAACTATTCAATGACTGCAACAAAGCAGCCGCTCAGTGGAGCAGAGCGATCATGGCACCGGTATTCGCTCAGATCCACGAGCACAAATGGATGGTCGATCAACGCTTCGACAATCTAAAAAAGATCCACAAGAGCCTGGACAATCTGAACCAACGAATTGCGTTTCTAGAGGCCAACAACAACAAACTGGAAATCCAGCAACAGATGGCCGACAACGTACTTGCAAAGATCAACAGACCTACTGCGACCGAACGACCAGTCAGGCGAGCCCATTGCCCGCGTGGCTGGCGGCTAGAGTGGCGAAAACTGCGGCTTCTTTGGGCTTCGCCGCCCATCACTCTGATATCTACTGGCCATGCTCGCCCCCACCAAAGGGCAAGACCCCCGGGTTATTTAAACCTAGGCCCGAGAAAGGCCGTTTTTTCGAGGAAAACAAGCAAATTTGGCCCTAGAATCGATGAAATGTACGGATGGGCAGCCTTGGCACAGCTCTTGTATCTGGCTGGCTACACGTAGTAATAGGCCCTGGCCGCAAAATCGACGAGCGGCGACGGCTAGAGCGTCTAAACTAATATTAGTTCTACAGCCTGCGGTTCACGGATTAGGTCCCCGGCTGTCACTTGGATTAATGCGAGTCTCCCGACCCTTAGCCCACCGGGAGAAGTGAGAACGGGGAAATGGCCGTTGAAGTCAATCAAACACTAAACAGGCAGCTTGGCAACTACCGGAGATGGCGCGAACAACTGGTTGCCAAAATTCAAGCCTATCAATCGTGGATAGAGCAGGAAGGTTTGTCGGACGGCGCGGATGATCTGCGCGTCTACGAGCTGATCGAAGCCCTGACCACCGACAAGCTCACTATCGCCATGGTGGGCGAATTCTCGCGCGGCAAAACCGAGCTCATCAATGCCATCTTTTTCGCCGACTACAAGCAGCGGCTGTTGCCCACAGAGGCGGGTCGCACAACCATTTACGCGCATCCCCTCCTCAAGCAGGGTCTCGTCATACTTGATACTCCTGGGTTGAATTCCCTAGGCACTGAACCCGAACTAACCATGAGCATGTTGCCAAATGCTCATGTAGTGGTATTTGTACTCGCGGCCGACACGGGCGTGACCAAATCCGACCTACAAGTGTGGCGAGAGCACGTGTGCATG
>LXTK01000281.1 GCA_001643475.1 Proteobacteria bacterium SPGG2
GATTGGGTATAATCACCATTTCCTGCAAATTTCCCGTGGACGAGACCGTCATGTCGACTCTCAACTGCTGGCCGAAAATGGGCTCGGTCGGACGCAGCCGGACCAGGGCGAGTTCTTCTGAATTAAATGAATTATTGTCCGTAATGCTGCTCGAGAAAACACGAAGAGAATCCACCTCCCACGTCACGTCCTTCAACGCTTGCTCCGGTGCATGCATCTTTGCGAGTGTGAGAATGTCCGAGGAATCCAACTCAACGGACAAGCCCTGCTCAAGTCTGCTAATTCGCGAAGCAGATTCGGGCTCAGTCCGTCTACCGGGTGTATCAAGGCGTTTGAAACTCAGCCTACCGGGTGTACCAAGGCGTTTGAAACTCAGCGATGCGATCAGGCTTGAGTCCGTGACAGCACGGAGCCGGGTAAGGGATTCGCCTCTCAAGGAGTCACTGGGTGCAAAAAGCTCCGCTAACACCGATCGATTGATGGACCTCNTTSCNATCTCCCAGCAATATACACAAGATCAAGTCGTGCCTAGAGATCCAAAAGCTGTCGACCATAAATACAGAAATGATTCCGGCCACGACACCGCCTAAGCAAGTGGCTGGCACCATGTCTATCGCTTTTGACTGTCGGATTACGACTAACATGCCGACAAAAGACGCGACCACACCCAGCGCCAGGACATTGCCAAGCCAACGGCCCGTGACAAAACCATCGACGAACATGAGGCCGATGCCGGCCAGCGCTGCCGCCATGAAGAACCAAGTTACCGCTCTCACGCGCTCGCCCAGCAACAGCCATGCCGCCACAGCCGTGAAAAACGGTGCGGCGCTGATAATAAACACGGCATTGGCTACGGTGGTCAAGAGAATGGCAAACAAGTAACAGACCGAGCCTAATCCTAGAAACATGGCCACCGATAAACCGTTCACACCAGTCCTTTTGAATGGYTGAACGACTCGACCACGATAGCGGACGGCGAGGAATATCAGGAGCGTTACGACAAAGAAGGTGGCCCGATAGAACACGATTTGCCAACCGTCCGCGGTCTCGATGTGCCGCACGATTAGCCCGCCGGTGCTTAGGCAGATCCCGGCACATAGGACCATCCATACCCCACGTCGATACGTGCTGTCCTTAGCGGTTGATTGAGTAGTTGTCATTGGTAATCCTGTGTCGGAGTACGTCTGGTACAGGCGAGCAGAGCGCTCTGGCGATATGCGGCCCGATACTGGCCCCCCTCAGACGCTACCGTAGATTAAAAGGGGCGGACGTCCCTTTCTAGTTCGCTCTGTTTCGAATCGCAGTCAATGTACGATTTGGTGTAATCGCCTCCGCATCTACCATGAGCTCCAGTAGTGCGGGCCTTTTAGCGTTCACCGCACGTTCAAATGCGGCAGGAAACTCACCCGTTCTTTCAACTCGCTCGCCGTAGGCACCATACGCTTTCGCCAACGCCACAAAATCAGGGTTACGCAAATCGGTAGCGATCACTCGGCCCGGATAGTCATGCTCCTGATGCATGCGGATAGTTCCATACATACCATTGTTAACGACGACAATGATAATGTTCAGTTCATACTGTACAGCCGTTGCCAGTTCCTGCCCTGTCATGAGAAAACAGCCATCGCCCGCAAAACATACTACTGGCCGATCCGGATAAAGCGACTTAGCTACGATCGCCGCCGGCGTACCATAGCCCATGGAACCTGCAGTGGGTGCAAGTTGCGAACCAAAGGTTCGATACTGAAAAAAGCGATGAACCCACGCCGTATAGTTCCCCGCCCCATTTGTTACGGTTGACTCGGCCGGCAGATGGCCGCTCAACCAGGCGAGTACCTCATCCAATTGCACATCACCCGACCCATTTATGACAGAGATGTGTCTAAGATAGTCATCTCGGGCCGCTTTTACTGACCCTTTCCACTCAGGTGAGTCTATCGGTGCAAGTGCACGGGCGGCGGCGGCGACGGCTGGCATACTGGCATTGATCGCCACGGTGGGCTGATAAACTCTGCCTAGTTCTTCGACGCCGGGGTACACATGTATCAATTTCTGCTTTGGTGTAGGTATGTCGATTAACGTGTAACCACTCGTCGTCATCTCCCCCAACCGCGCGCCCACCACTAGCAACAGGTCAGCTTGCTTTACGCGCTCTGTCAGTGCTGGATTAGTTGCAAGGCCTAAATCACCAATGTAGTTGCCATGGGTGTTATCAAACAAATACTGATAACGGAACGCGGCGATCACGGGCAAGTGATTCGCCTCAGCGAATAGCTTGATGTCGGTGCATGCCTCTGGCGTCCAACTACTACCCCCTAAGATAAGGAGTGGTCGTTTCGATTCGGCCAATTCTTTATGAAGTGTCGCCATTTCACCCGCGCCTGGGTGTATGTGCACGCGCCGGTAGGGTTCGGCATCACTAACTTCGACGACTTCGGTCAACATATCCTCGGGGAGTGCCAGTACGACAGGCCCTGGCCGTCCAGATGTGGCTGTATAAAAGGCACGACTGATATATTCAGGAATACGCGCCGGATCTTCGATCTGTGCTACCCATTTGGCCATCTGACCATACATACGCCGGTAATCGATCTCCTGGAATGCCTCGCGATCTGTCATACGACGTGCGACCTGACCCACTAACAGTAAGAGTGGGGTCGAATCTTGAAACGCAATATGAACGCCCGCACTTGCGTTGGTGGCGCCAGGGCCGCGCGTGACCAGACATACACCCGGCTTTCCCGTCAACTTTCCATATGCATCGGCCATCATTGCAGCGCCACCTTCCTGGCGACAAGTGATTAGACCAATTTCGGGCACGTCGTAGAGCGCATCCAGCAAGGCCAGATAGCTCTCGCCGGGCACACAGAAGGCGCGTTCGACACCGTGTATGCGTAATTGTTCAGCGAGAACTTGGCCGCCGCTTCGTTTACGGAGTTTCGTCGACACGCATCYCGTCCCAATRGTAAAAGTTTTTGTTCTTCACAGTTCGCTAAGTCGTGCTGCAGTGATTTMGACCGGGCACTAATGACGASCGATAKTATAAACCAATACGGGCGACAATTATTACCGCCGGGACCGGCCGAGCCTGGCGAGATCTCTATYCATTTCATCGCCAACCATACTCTGGGTGAGATACGCAGCKACTGGCGACGCGCGCGATGGTAYTGGCACGTARTGTGTTTGCTCCTCAACSGGGGTRGCATCACTTTTRGTCATACGGTAGATCGCGAATACGCCGATGCCGGCATGTATCGAACCCAACCACCAAAAGAARCCATTTGATCCTATGACGGACATGARCACGGCCGCGAGCGTAGGACCGAAGATGGCACCTGCGCCTMCAACAAAAACAAGCGTGGCACTGGCGGCCACCATTTGCGAAGGCTCCAAATGATCGTTGGTATAGGCGAGACACAGTGAATACAGTGGCAACGACATACCACCAAATAGACACATCAACACAAGCAACGCCAAAGTAGACTGGCCGGAGACAGGAATGGCAGCAAACGCGACGATCGCAGCCACAAAGGTAACAATCGTAATGATTCGTCGACGGTCAACGCGATCGGATAAATGACCGATGGGCCACTGTAGTAAGACTCCCCCAAGAAACGGGGCCGCCATAAAGTAGGAGATCTCCCCTACCGAAAGCCCTACATTGCGCGCGTAGACCGCACCCATACCAAACGCGGCGCCGTGAGCCATACCAGTGCCGAAGGCCCCGAACACCCCCAGTGGTGAGATCTCATAAAGTCGCTTTAACCCAACGTGGGACGGCGCAGAGAAGTCCGGTGCCGCGAACGCAGTCAACGCAATCGGTATCAACGCTGCCGATACCAGTACAGAGACGAGGATAAACAGTTCGAATCCCGCCGGGTCAGCCACATTGAGCAAGAGCTGGCCACCCCCCATACCGCCCAACATGATGACCATATATACGGACAACAGTTGACCTCGGGTCTCGTTGGTGGCGCGGTCATTGAGCCAACTCTCTGCCACGACGTATAGCCCAGCGTAGGAAAAGCCTGTCACTATGCGCATGGCCGTCCACGCCGCCGGCGTAGTAAAGACCGCGTACAGAAGCACAGCCGCCGATGCCATAGACGCCAGTGCCGTAAACACACGGATATGCCCTACCCGTTTTACGAGCTTAGGGGCCAAGCTTGACCCAAGCAAG
>LXTK01000018.1 GCA_001643475.1 Proteobacteria bacterium SPGG2
TCCTGGCACACTCGGCCAGTTCCGCAAGCCCTTGCGCGGTTCTGGGGTGTATTGGTCTACTCCCGAGCTTTTTTGTTATTTCGTCCAGTACTGAGTCGGCTAGCTCTAGCCTTGTGCCTTCATTTGACTGCCTAACACTTAAAAAAGCGGGTAGATCCGGGTATTTTGAAGTTGTGGCGTTACTTTGCGGCGGAACCTTCAGCTGTGCGACGGTTGTAGTTGCCACTGTTAAGGCGAGCCGCAGGAGGTAACCCGTTTCGAGCGGTGCGAGTTCAGCCGCGCGCTTGTAATGGTTAATTGCCTTAACGGGGTTGCGTTTTTGTGCATGCGCCTGTGCAAACATCAAATGAGCCCTAGCTGACTGTGGGTGATTCCTTATGAGCTGGGCGGCGATGCTGTCCTCGCTTCTCCAAATATCCGCCCGTATATACGTAGTCAATGCCAATGTTATCAACATCAATAGAAACACGCCGATCGGTATCGTGATTGCGCGATATCGCTCGAGTATTCGAGCGAGCGCATACGCTATCCCAAAGATAGGTCCGAATGTGGATAAATAGTTTCGGTGTTCATGCGCAAGCTCGAGCCCAAGAAAGCTAGATTCCATGGCGTGTCCGGCAAGGAACCAGAGTATGGAAAAACTCAATACCGGTCTTCTTTTCACCACCACAACTGCTACCGTAAGGGCAACAACCAAGCCTGCGAGCGCCACAACTGTTGTCCACGGTTGGAACAGGCTGGTACTTACGGCTATGTCGTCATGAAATAATCCAAAGCGCTGTATATTGGGGTAAAAGATCAAGCTGGTGTAAAACCAGAGGATACGTGGCTCTGTCAGTAACCGTTCAGAAATACTGAAATCCCGAAACATGTACGCACTCAGAATAAAGTCCAAGTGGGTAAGCAGCCAGAGTAGAGCGAGTGTATAGGGGACAAAAACCGCCAGAGAGTAGAACCACTTCAGTCTATTGCGATCAGCTCGAGTTCGGCCATGAAAAAAGACGTATTCGATGATCAAGATGAATAGCGGCAAAAGAGCCGCATTCTCTTTGCTGGCCAGACCGAGCGTGAGTCCTGTAAGTAGGCCCACAGTCATCAGCAGATAACCGGAGGCCCGATTGTCTTGAACGCGTAGCCTCCCGTATATAAATGTAATAATCCCAACGAGAACAAAAAGTGCGGACAAACTAGTCATCCGCTGGACCACATATAGAACGGAAGTGAGCTGCAAGGGATGAAGTGCCCATGTAGCCGCCACCAGGGCGGGCAACCAAGTATGCAATCTGCTAGGGGAATATCCGGATCGCGACGATAGCTGGCGCAGTAGCAATAACGACAGCCAGTAAATCAATCCAGTGTTGATCAAGTGGATGGCAAGATTAGTGAGTTTGAATGGGAGGGTATTGGTAGCGCCTCCGGCGAAATGATGAGTCAGCGCCAGGCTTAGCATGGCCAACGGACGCCTTAATGGTCCACTATCGTTGGATAATGCCGCGCGGCTTAGGCTTGTAAGGTCGAGACTCTCCAGGGCAACAGCGGGGTTTGAGAGGATATGATACGTATCGTCAAAGACAAACGGTCCGCGTAAACCCGGGAGATAGGCGACAAAGACGACGATACCGATAGCTAGCAAGGTAAGCGGCAATCTTTGGTTAACGTACAGATTTTGTTGCATTATGGCCTAATATTGTCTTGCCGCACGCAGTATAGGCATGTTCGCGGGCGCCACTACTTTCTGATCATCGCGAATTTGTGCGAGCTAAGATCTATTTCGCGAGCGCTCTCGGGCTTCGTTCTTCAATCGCTCAATAGCAGTCTCGAGTTCTGCGATTTCTTTTTCTCGGGGATGTAAATTATTGGCATTGGCTGTGCGTAGTCGCTGCAACATCAACTCGGCATTCTCGGTTTGTCCCAACCCCAGAAAGACGTTGGCGATTTCGAATAACGGGTGTAGATAGTTAGGATCGGCCTGGTAAGCGCGCTCGAGTGTATTAAGGCCGTCCCTAACCTTACCCTGGGCGACCAAGGTGCGGCCCAGCAAGTAATAGTAGTACGACAGATCGGCCGTGGGTGGTAAATTTTCTATTAGCGTGTTTAACCAGGCCTCCATGTGGGTTTGAAGCTCTGGGCACTTGGTCGAAATGCAGCCGGCAATATAATCCAGTGACCTTTGCGTGACTATCGAACTGCGCCCGGTAGCGAGCAGTCTCAGGATTTCATCTTGCTCATTTGGCTTTGGAGTGTCTCCCAGACGTGCGTCCAGCAGTTGTATGTTCATTTTGTAGCCCGGCTCGTCTGGGGCTAATGTTGCAGCTCGACGTAAGGCCACCCGTGCACCGCGGTAGTTTTGCTGGGCGTAAAGTGATGCGCCCAACATCGCTTGCGCGTGCATGGAGTCAGGATGATGATGCGCAGTGTAGTGCGCAAGACTGTTGTAGCTGGACCAATGTGTGGCGCGCATCACGGTAGTGCCGGCCAAGATGATAACGATGACCGGATAAAGGAGCCAGATCTTGCGGTAACCTAGTCGTAGATGGGCTTGATCCAGTACGTAAACCACGGCGAACAGAATCCCGAGCCCGGCGAGATAATTGCGATGCTCGTGCGTGATCTCGAGGGGTAGTAGTGTGGATTCCATTAGATGGCCGACGAAGAACCACAAGATGCCCATCGATAACAAAGGCAAACGCCTACGGGCTGCCCAAACCAGCCCCAACAAGATGATAAGACCGGCGAGTGACGGGAGGGTAGTCCAGGGTGTGAAAAGCGAGGTGGACAACGCGATGTCATCATGATACAGGCCAAACTGATTGATGCGCGGGAGCAAGATCAGCGATAGATAGAAGAACAGTACGCGGGACTCCGTCAAGAGCCGTTCCACCATGGAGAAATCTCGTCTGGCATAACCCGGCAGGGAAAAATCGATTATCCAAAAGATCGCTGCCGTCACTACCGCGAGTGAAACTGTCAGAATTAGACCTTTTGTGCGCGTCGACAGCTGTGACCAGCTAGGCCAGGGGGGCTCGTTCGCAAATAGGGTGAACTCCAGCGTCAACATAAAGAACGGCAGCAGGGCGGCATTTTCCTTGCTCAGCACACCGAGACCACCACAGGCGAATAGGCCGGTTCCAATAAGCCACATACCCCCAGCGTGTCCCGCTACCGTCCGATTTCGCCCAATTAGATAGCAAATCAACCCCAGCAGCGTGAACAATGTCGATAAGCTGGTCATGCGCTGCACAATGTATAGGACGCTCGTTAGATTGATTGGATGAACGATCCAGAGCAGCGCGACGGCGGCTGCGAGCAAGTCGTTTTTGTTCCATCTGTCCCGCAAGCTAGGATTTTGGTGGTTGCCCGTCTGTGTTTCAGCCAGGCGGCCAAGGATCAGCCGCATCAGCCAGAACACCAGCAAGCCGTTGACGATATGAATAGCCAGGTTGGCCAATTTGAACGGCGTGGTTTGGTCAAAGCCGCTGGCAAAGTAGTAACTGAGCGCAAAGCTCAGCATGCTGACCGGTCGCAACAGTGGTCCAGAACCGGTAGAGAGCATGGCGTTGCGTAGTTCGTCGAAACCGAGCGAATTTATTTGTACGTAGGTGTTATCGACGATGTTAGGGTGGTCATCGAACACATAGGGCCCGGACACACCAGGAAGGTAGACGGCCGCGGAAAGGGCAAGGATGAGGGCAAACAGCGCTAACGAAGTTCGAGGCGTCCGTGGTGTCATTATTCTATCGTAGCCAAAAAGACCAAGGGCGGCCTAGGGCCGCCCTTGTCAGCTAATAGTCCTTTGGAAAGACTAGGTCTTCGTGTTACCGCCTCGGCAGGTATTTGGCCGGTAGGCTGCTATTGTCGAGGATATTCCACTCCAGATTTCCACCTCGGCTGATCGGTGAATAGGAAAAGTTTGTGCCCGATGCCGTGCCCAACTCACCGATACCTTTTAGGAGCACGGTGATTAGGCCGCCAGGGGCTACCGTGACACTGGCTACATACTTACCCTGGTAGCTGGCGGGTAAGGCCAGACCGAGACTGGCGGGGGTACTCGGGACAGCGCTGAGGCTGCCGGTCTCACTAAAGCTGACGTCGATTGCCGTCTTAGTCGCACCGGCCAAGCTTGCACCTTCCGACACGCGTGAGCGGATTGTATAGTCCTGATACGCGGGTACCGCGATCGCCGCCAGAATACCGATGATCGCGACCACGATTATCAGCTCGATGAGGGTAAAACCCTTTTGAGAATGCTTCATTTGGAGCCTCCAAAAACGTACGTTACAACTTATCGAGGACATCTCGGAAATAACCGGCCCGATGTGTGCCGGGACCGTCATCAGCATTAAGGCCCCCAAGTCCCTTTAGGGCCGATGCTTTCCGTGGTGCCCTGCTTACCTAAATTCGTAGCACCACCCCACCGTGGGTCAAATCCACAGTGATGAGGGCTACAAATACGACAACGGAAATGCAGGAACCATGCCAGTCGAGGTTTTGAATGTATAACTCTAAACAATAGCACCAACTCCTTGAATGAAAAGCGAATTTTGGTTATCAAGGCGCCATTTTTTCGCAAGACCTGCTATCCGATCCGGCATATCTTGGGCAAAGAGTGACGCAATACGACACCCCCGAAATGCCGCTGAACGTCACATTATCCTTGTGTACCGCCGAATCTAGCGCATGTCCGGAGCAAATTCCGCCGCTTATTCGATTCCCAGTTTTTCGAGCTTGTAGCGCAATGCCCGAAATGTGATACCAAGCAGCTTAGCCGCTGCCGTCTTGTTACGATTGGTCTTGGTCAACGCCTCTTCAATTGCACCCCGTTCCACCTGCTCCAAATAGTCTTCGAGAGAGCCATCGCCTGAGAATTCAGGGTGGGTTGCTTGGGCCGTGACCGGTTGCGGTTCCTCGCGCAGCTGTAGATCCTCGGCGGTAACGTCGCCGCCATCACAAAGGGTCAGGGCGCGCTCCAGGATATTTTCGAGTTCACGTACATTTCCGGGGAAGTGATAGCGCGAGATTGCATCTAGGGCTTCCGGCGTTAGTCTTGGCACCTTGATACCTTGGGTTTTCGCCAGTCGCGCGCACAATGCCTCGGCCAGGAGCGGGATATCATCGGGCCGACCGCGCAGACTCGGGACAGGAAGCTCGATGACGTTCAGGCGATAGTATAGGTCTTGCCGGAATTTTCCTTCTCCGACCAGTTCATGCAGCTTTTTGTGGGTGGCACTCAAGATGCGCACATCTACCCGAATCTCGACCTGGCTACCGATCGGCCGCACGGATTTTTCTTGGATGGCCCGCAAAAGCTTGACTTGCATATGGATAGGCAAATCACCGACTTCATCTAGAAACAGCGTACCGCCGTCGGCCGCCTTAAATAAGCCATCCTTATCTTGCACCGCCCCCGTAAAGCTCCCCTTCTTGTGGCCAAAGAACTCGCTTTCCATCAGCTGTTCGGGGATCGCGCCGCAGTTCACCGGGACAAATGGTTTTGATGCGCGCGGCCCCAGCTCGTGGATCAGCCTCGCAACCAATTCCTTACCAGTTCCAGATTCACCGCTTACATAGACGGGCGCCTGGCTGCGTGACAGCTTCTCGATCATGGTGCGCACTTTTTGGATTGCCGGCGACTCACCCAACAGCTCGCGTGTCCCCACGCGTTCTGGGATCGGCGCCGATGTCTGGCTGACCTTCAGGGCACTGCGCACAATGTTTCGTAAGTCATTGAGATCTAAAGGTTTCGAGACGAAATCGAAGGCCCCGGCCTTAAGTGCGGCGATGGCAGTCTCCATGTTGCCGTGGGCGGTAATGACGGCTACTGGCAAGTGCGGGTGGTTTTGTTGGATATGACGCACTAGATCGATACCGTTGCCGTCTGGCAAGCGCATGTCGGTCAGACACAGGTGGAATTCGAAATCTTGTAACAGGTGGCGCGCCTCATCCAAGTTGGCGGCGGCGCGCGTCTCCAGATTCATGCGGCCGAGGGTAAGCTCCAATAGCTCGCGAATATCGGGCTCATCATCGATGACAAGTACCTGTTTTTTCATGATATCCCTAATTCACCGCAGTCTTCGGCCCGCGCGAACGTAACGTGGAACCGGCTGCCGACCCCGCCTGCGCCAGGGTAGTAATCCAAGGTGGCGCCATTCCCCTCGCAGAGTTCGCGTGCAATATACAGGCCAAGGCCCGTACCCTTGGGTGTGGTGGTGAAGAAGGGTTCGAATATCTGGTCGCGAATCTTCTCCGGTACCCCGCGGCCCCAATCGATGACATCGAGGAAAGGTTGGCCGTTGGAATTCGTTCCCCCTTGGAATTTGACCAGCAGGTTTCCACTAAAGGGTGGGCTGTGGCGCAGCGCATTCTGCGACAGATTACCGACGACTTGGTAAAACTGGTCGGGATCTATGCAGACCTGTAGGTCTTCAGCCCCATATACGGCAAACGCCTCACGTGGGATTTTGAGTGTCTGCGCGAAGTGCTGCATGAACTCCTCAAGCCACGGTTGTAGCGGCAGCATCACCGGGTTCACTTGGTCGCGACGACTGAGTTGGGTGATGTTTTCCACGATCACGTTCATGCGACGGGTCTGATCGCCGATGATCCTCACCAGCCGGTTGTCTTCGCGGTCCTTCGGCGCGCCTTCGCCCAGTAATTGCGCCGCATTCGCGATGGCACCAAGCGGATTGCGTATTTCATGGGCAATACTGGCGGTCAGCCGTGCCAGCGCTGCCATCTTGAGTTGCTGCGCCTGTTGCTTGAGTACGGCGGCATCTTCCAAGAAGATCAGCGTCCCCGTGTGATTGGGCGGCTCGCCAAGGACGATGAACCGCGGAATAACTGTATAGCCTCGCCGCGTTTTAACCGGGCTTCGCGTGCGCCGCGTTGGGTTAGCTAGCGATTGCGTCAGATGATTGGCAAGCTCTGCCGAGGCGCGCGCCAACCCTGTCTTCATCGAATCCCCCGATAGCCCGAGGAAGGTCGCAGCGGTCTGGTTCATCATGCGAATTCGCCCGCCACGGTCGCAGATCAGCACGCCCGAATGCATGCGTTGAATGATGAGCGCATTGAGTTGTGACAGGTTTGCCAGATCAACGCCACGGCGTTCGGCTAGTGCCTCGGTTGCACGTAAGCGTGTCGCCAGTGTGTACCCTAGGGTTGCCGTGGCAAACAAACCGATCCCGAGCATGCCGACCTGAGGATAACCTTGGACGACTTGGCTTACGTCTACCTGCGCGCCGGTCCACCAATCCCAGGAATGCTCTACCAGGGCAGCGATTGTTGCCAAGGCGGCATAGAGGATGGTCATCTTCTTGCCAAGCATGAGGCTGCTACCCGCGACTGCCACTAGCAGCAGTAGCCCCAATCCACTTGAGAGACCGCCGCTTGCATGCATAAGAAACGTGATCAGCGTGATATCGGCAAATATTTGAAAGGTGGCCTGGGTCTCGAATTCGGGCCGCTGACGACGTATGGTTTCCAACGAGACGAAGCTAACTGTTGCGTAGGTGACGCTGGCGATGAGAAATAAGCGCGGAGAACTCAGGCCGAAAGGGGGCAGCGCCGCGCCGCCCAGGGCCAGCACCGCCGCCGAGACGGAGATAATCAACCGATAGTAGTTGTATAGACTAAGGAGCTTCCAGTTTTGTTCGGCGACAGCGGCCTGGCTTTGGCTCTGGCTAGCCCCAGCGGAGTCCGTGGTGTCCATTACCCTTCAAATAGCACAGCTTCCCGCGTATGGCAAAAAGCGCTTGCAATGACTTTCCAAATGTTCACTAGCCGCATTATCTCTCTGGCTAGCCCCCCAATGCTCCTTTAGGCAATCCGTCGTTCCATCAGTCTCGATTGCTCGCGGCTTTGGAGCGTGAACTTCGCGGAGCACACACTAACATCTTGGTTATTGCTCTGGTATCGGTGTCCGCACGTCTTGCCATCAAAGTTTTATAGCTTGAACGACGAACCATACTAACAGCAGAACGGCCAGAATACGTATGATCTGCGCGGCTGCATACCTGTTTGAGTCGAAGTCTGGTCGGGGTGAGAGGATTTGAACCTCCGGCCCCTGCCTCCCGAAGGCAAAAAAGGCCCTTTTCGCCTCAACCGCTTACCCCCTAACCCCTTGATTTCTGCACACTTGTGCATATTGACGCACAGGGGCGCATAGCGTATTCTGCACTCTGAAAACACTCTGAAATCTGAGGGAGGGTACCATGCCGCAACGAATCGATACGCAACTGCTTAAGCGTCTTCAGAGTGCACACAGTTTACCGGAACGTGAGATGGAGATCACGGATGGTGAGCAGGTCGGGTTCGTACTCAAGCACCTTCCGAGCGGGGCGGTTCGGTTCTACGCGATCATGGGTCGTGGTCGGCGCGAATTGGTATCAGACCCAAAGACGAGAGCTTTTCAGCAGCCTGCTAGTGGATTGAATCCAACATTTGGAACCCTCGGTTTCTGGCGGCGATAATCTCATCGGGGTCGGCGCGCCAGATGAATGGCTTCGCCTCGGTCTTGTTGTGTTCGGTGATGAAGCGGTTGATGGCGGCCTGCAGATCGACGACGGAGTGAAACACGCCGTGCTTCAGCCTGCGCCGGGTCAGCTTGGCGAAAAAGCCCTCCACCGC
>LXTK01000100.1 GCA_001643475.1 Proteobacteria bacterium SPGG2
GCGGCCGCGATTTCTGACCTATGTGAATCCTCGGGCGAGCGATATTAGCCGGGAATTGATGGATCGGGATGTGATTACCGATTATCGTGACGACCGGCTGCGTATCGGTTTCTCAATCTATCACGATGAAGAAGATATCGAGCGACTGGTGTGTGCGCTATCAACCGTTTGCGCGAGGGCCTAGCTGAACGGACTTAGACCGGCAGAGCGGTGGTATATTTTTTTTCTTTCAACACGAAGCTGGTATTTGCGGTGCGCACTGCCGGTATGCGCAACAGCTTTTCCATCAAGAACACTTCGAGTTCCTTCACGCCAGCGGCTACGACGCGAATCAGATAGTCGTATTCGCCACTGACCGTATAGCATTCGAGGATGTTATCGGATCCATCGACGAAGGTATCGAATTGTTCTAGGGTCGCCGTGTGATGATCGGTCAGGCTGACATGCACGTACACCATGACGCTAAGACCGAATCGCTCGCGATCCAGCAGCGCCACGTAGCGAGCGATCACACCGTCTTGCTCAAGCCGATTGACCCGACGCCAGCACGGGGCGGTTGACAGCCCGACCTGCTCGGCGAGTTTTTGGTTGGTGATGCGCCCTTGGCGCTGAAGCAGCTCTAGGATCTTTCGGTCAAACTTATCTATCTTGTTCATATTAGTAGAAGATTATTTCTATATATGACATTTACTTGATATATATTGCTAATTGTAGGTGAAAAAGAGAAAAAATAGCAATAATATTTCATCCGGTTTATGCCACACTTTCTACATACGCATGGAGTGAACTGGTGTAGTGATGGCGAAATCATCCAAGTACGTCGCTAAGCACGCTGATGCCAACGGTTTCATCCGATATACCGACGAAGAACACGCCGTCTGGCGCGATCTGATTGTTCCTCAGCGAGAGCGCGTGCGTGGCTATGCCTGTCAAGCATACGTAGATGCGCTGGCTCGTATGGAGTTACCTGACGATCGCATTCCACAGTGTCGCGAGGTGTCGTCGGTATTGCTCGATTACACCGGTTGGCAGGTGGTGCCGGTGCCGGCACTGATCGACTTCACTGAATTCTTTCGTTTGTTATCGGAAAAGAAGTTTCCAGCCGCGTCGTTTATTCGCAGTCGCGAAGACATGGACTACCTACAGGAGCCCGATATATTCCATGAGATCTTTGGCCATACGCCGCTGCTAACGGATACGCGTTACGCCGACTTCGTTGCCGCCTATGGCAGGGCGGGGCTTGCGGCACCGAAAGAAGACCATGTATGGCTGGCGCGGCTTTTTTGGTTTACGGTTGAGTTTGGCCTGATCGCACGCGACAGCAAGAACGAAGTCTATGGCGCGGGTATTGTGTCTTCGAACTCTGAACTAGGCTATTCCATCGACTCCGCAAAACCGGATCGTCGGCAGTTCGATATCATCGACGTGCTGCGCACACCGTACCGTATCGACATCCTGCAGACCGTCTATTTCGTGCTTCAAAGCTTCGATGAACTATACGAACTCGCCAACCAAGATCTACTCGCAGCTGTACGTCGCGCTAGGGCGATGGGTATGAGAGCACCCACTTATGTACTAGTTGGATCCGCTGCTTAAATTAGATTTGGACGACGCAACGTGCAGGTGCAACGACAAATCCTAGAGCAGGGCGATATCGAAGAAGGCCCGGGTGCGGCTGCCGCGGTCGGGCATGATCGCTTGCAGCAAATGAGTGGCCGTGGGGTTCATCCAGCATCGTTTGCCCACGGTTCGCCCGAGCAATACATGCGCTGGTTTAGAAAAGGTTTGCAGTCAGGTGACTCGAATGCCCGCGATACGTTTGCTACATGGCCGTGCAATAATCAGCGCTGTTCGGCCTTGATGGATTTTGCGCGGGCTAAAATGGTCGATGCCTTTTTCTGGCGACCTCTTATCTCGAGCACTTGCGCGTAGTTCTCCAGCGCGTCTACGATGTTTCGATCATGCGGTCCGTGAAGTCTTTCCCGAACGAGCATGACCTCTTTAACTAGCGGCTCGGTTGCGGCATACCGGCCCTGCGCGTAGTAGACACGGGCGAGGTCATGGAGGCTTTGTATCACGTCGGCATGGGTTGGACGCAGGATCTGTTGTCGAATTGCTAAGCAGCGCTCGTGTAACGATGCCGCTTCCATGTACTTGCCCAGTTGATAGTAGTAAGCGGCCAGTTCGTGGAGTGCACCCGCTAATCGCGGGTCTTTCGACCCTAATGCTTCAGCCTTTGTGAGCGCGGCCGAGAGCTTCTCTTCTAGCAAGGCGGCTTCGGCCCTATCTTCTTCTCGCCGTCCAAATCCACGGCGACGATCGGGTGCGAGTCGTACGCTAGTGCGCCGATCCGGTCGCACACGCCTGACCGTTTTGCGCTGAAAGCTCCAATCCTTAGAGCCTGGTATCGATAGGCTCTGATGCATCATCGTGATCTAATTCTAACTTCGTAGATTAACTATAGATCACGAATCGAAGTTTGCCTGGGGTGAACCGTATTCGAGGTGCACATTTTGGCAAAAACCTAAAGGATCACCGACACCTACGACGGGAAGTTAAAAATTTCGTAGAGCTTTGTTGCGTAAGCCTAGTCTGAGTCAAACGTGATGACGCTGCGAGCTATTTCACCACGCTTCATTTCCTCAAAGGCCTCGTTTATCTGCTCGAGCTCTATGCGGCGCGAGATCATGTCATCCAGTTTGAGCTTGCCATCGAGATAGAATTCAACGAAGCGCGGCATATCGACGCGAAAGTGATTAGAGCCCATGTTAGATCCCTGCAGCCGCTTGTCTTTCAACAGGTCGGCAGCGTCGACTTCGATGGTTTGGCCTTCGGGCACCATGCCGATGATGGTGGCCACACCCGAAGTGCGCAGCATGCGAAACGCCTGTTCCGAGGTTTGTTTGAGCCCCAGTGCCTCGAATGCGTATTCGACACCACCACCGGTCAATTCCTTGACCGCTTCCACTGGATCGCAATCCGCGGCGTTAACGACGTCGGTGGCGCCGAAATGTTTGGCGAGTTCGAGTTTGGATGCCTTGACGTCAATCGCGATAATGCGACCGGCACCGGCGATGGCGGCACCATTGATGGCGGATAGCCCCACACCGCCGCAGCCGATGATGGCCACCGTACTGCCTACTTGCACGTCGGCGGTGTGAATGACGGCACCGAAGCCTGTGGTCACGGCGCAGCCGATCAAGGCGGCTCGATCTAGCGGCATGTCGTCACGAATCTTCACCAG
>LXTK01000153.1 GCA_001643475.1 Proteobacteria bacterium SPGG2
GCTCGATTTGTTTTCCTCTGGCGATGTCGAGATCAGTGGTGACCTTGAGCTTGGACAACGTTTCGAGCGCATCATGAAAAAGCTTGACATCGATTGGGAAGAGCAAGCATCGCACGTTATCGGCGATATCGCTGCCCACAAACTTGGTAAGTTGGTGCGCGACATACATGCCTGGCGAATACAGGCGGTCGAAACGGTTTGCAAGGATTTTGGCGAGTATCTCCAACACGAGAGTCGGATTCTGGCTATCCCGAAAGCGGTAGATAATTTCATGAATGCCGTCGATGTGGTGCGTGCGGATGCAGACCGTCTTGAAGTACGTCTGGGACGTTTACAGGGGTCGATGTAATGACTCAGCTATCACAGCTCGGTCGCCTGCTCCGCATCGCGCGGATCTTCGTCAAGTATGATCTCGACGAGTTTGCTAGCGCGATACATCTATTTCGACCCCATCGCCTGCTGTTGCGTGCACTCTGTTGGCGTTGGGGTAGGCGCACGCGCGCCGAGCGTGGTGTGCGATTACGTGAAGCGTTAGAAGAACTAGGGGCCATCTTCGTGAAGTTCGGTCAAATCTTGTCTACGCGGCCGGATCTACTCCCACAAGACATTGCACAGGAGCTCGCAAAACTCCAGGATCGTGTGCCACCCTTTCCCGGCGATCAGGCGGTAGACGTTATCGAGAAGGCCTACGGTGGCAAGCTCAACGATTATTTTCGCGAGTTCGATCGTCAGCCGGCTGCCTCGGCGTCTGTAGCGCAGGTGCATTTTGCGCGTTTACCGGATGGGACTGAGGTCGCCGTCAAGGTCCTGCGTCCCGGCGTTGAACGTGTTGTGGAACGTGACCTTGCGGTTCTGTATATGTTGGGGCGGCTCGCTAGCCGGTATTCGGCTGACGCCAGACGTTTACGACCCATAGAGGTCGTGCACGAGTTCAGCAAACATTTGGAAGAAGAACTAGATCTTAGGCGCGAGGCAGCCAACGCTAGCCAACTACGCGCCAATTGTGCCGATACCGATATGATGCATGTGCCTGAAGTCTACTGGGACTTGACGCGGCGCGACGTGATGGTAATGGAGCGCATTACCGGTATTCCCATTAGCGACATCACGGCACTGAAAGAAGCCGGCATTGATATGCGGCGCCTTGCCCATAATGGTGTGAAGATCTTTTTTACGCAGGCCTTTCGTGACGGTTTTTTTCATGCCGACATGCACCCGGGCAATATCTTTGTGACTCCGTCGGGACAATATCAAGCGGTTGATTTCGGCATCATGGGTTCGCTCGGCGAACGAGACAAACGCTATTTGGCAGAAAACTTTCTGGCATTTTTCAACCGGGACTATCGCGCTGTATCCGAGGCCCACTTGCGCGCCGGCTGGGTGCCAGCGGGAACAAGGGTCGATGAGTTTGAAGCGGCGATCCGCGCCGTTTGCGAGCCGATCTTCGCAAAACCTATTAAGGACATCTCTTTCGGTAGGCTGTTGTTGCATCTGTTTCAAACCGCCAGACGATTCAACATGGAGGTACAACCGCAGCTCGTACTGCTCCAAAAGACACTGTTCAATATAGAAGGGCTGGGCCGCCGCCTATACCCGGAACTCGATCTGTGGGAGACAGCCAAGCCGTTTCTTGAAGACTGGACCCGCGATCATTTGGGACCACATGCCTTCGTCCGTAGCCTGCGCAAGGAACTCCCCCGATGGTGGGAGGTAGCGCCACAAGTGCCAAGCATCGCTTACGAGGTGTTGCAACGTATGCGCAATGGAGATTTGGAAATGAGCTGGAAGTCTCAAGAATTGCAGCACTTGCGCACCCAAATTCGCACCAATCATAGGCGGCTATTTTTCGCCATCATCGGCAGCGGCTTGATCTTTTCAAGTGCGGTAACCTTGGGCGTTAAGACCTATGCGCTCCCCGGGTTGGCGGTGATCCCAGTGCTGGGTTGGTTGCTTGCAGGGATAGGTATTATTTTCGTATATTGCGCCTGGCCGCGGCGAAATTCCTAGCGATCCCAGAGCATTGCACTAGACTAACGGTAGCAATTTAGGGTTTGAAAGGGCGATCTATGGGGTTAATATAGCCGCAGGAATGGAATCCATCATATTGCAGTGCGGTATGAGAGTGAAATCAAGAACTCTGCATTATTTGGTGTTACTGGGTGGGATGCTGCCGGGCGTGGCTCTTGCGGGCGATGTGCTCCAACCCTATCGGGCTAGTGCAACGAGTCCGGTCTCAGCCACTACCCACGAAACGCTGACCCCAACCGAGCAGTTTCCGCTGTTCAACAGCGCCAACCGGCAAAAGCAACTGCTCGGCCTCAAGTGGCACCACCAACCTGTCGATGGCCATAGTCTAAGGTTCTCGGCCGGTTACGGTGACGACGTCTATTTGGAAGAGATGCCCTATGACAGTGTGAGTACTATGGCGGAGCTCGCCTGGACCGGTCAGGGGGCCGGCCGGTTTCGGCCCAGCCTAAGCGGAAGTCTATTTGTGGGCGATGCCGTCACCCGTGATGAGGCCTACCGACATCTGGATCGTAAGTATGTGGGTTTCACCCTCGGTGGGCGTGTCACCCTGTTCAAGACGCACAGTCCTTACATCTCCTTCAAGAGGTTAAGGGCTTCATACGATGAGGCTGCACTCGAAGATCCGCTCGCAGCTTCGGCCGAGATTTCGCGATTCACTGCCGGTTGGGATTGGCAGGTACGGCCGAATTGGCGCCTGCGGGCGGAGGCCGACTATATGTTAGAAGACGATTTCAGCCTCAGTTTGGATCGCTACGACCGCAGCCGGGTCTTGTTTAGTACCCGCTTCAATTTTCGATAACGATGTATTAACCCGGTCTCGCCCAGGTAGGCGAGGTACTTTCTTGCCGCGACAAGAAAGTACCCAAAGAAACGCTCCCCCTGGCGCTGCGCCCCAAACACCGGGGTTCCCTCGCTTAGGTACTTGTCTTAGGAGGTGCTCCGAGGGCACGTCCATGGTGCCCGCGGGCGCACGCGCGAGATCCCTCGCGCGCCCCTTCGGGCTCAACTTCGTCTTCGTACCACGTTCGGCTTGCTTGAAGGGGCGAGAAAAAGCTAAAAAAAGCCTCGCCTTCGCAGTTCATGCTACGCGAGGACGCATGAATGCTGTGAATGCAGGACGCGAATGAACGGCCTCGGCTCGAC
>LXTK01000108.1 GCA_001643475.1 Proteobacteria bacterium SPGG2
TAGATCATCCCACTCATGCGGGTGGCGAACGGCATGAGCGTGACCGCCGCTAACAAGATCGTATAAAGCAAGATATAAAGCCGGGTAAAGCGCGGGCCGTGGGTCACCGGCAACATGGGAATACCGGCATTGGCATAGTCTTGATGCCGATAAAGCGCCAGCGCCCAAAAGTGCGGCGGCGTCCACACGAAAATAATCAGAAACAATAATAAGGCGTCACTGGCGACTTCACCGGTTACCGCCGTCCAACCTAATACCGGCGGCGCCGCACCGGCAGCACCACCGATGACAATATTCTGTGGGGTGGCGCGTTTGAGAAAGACGGTATAAACAACCGAATAGCCGATCAAGGTGGCAAACGTCAACACCGCGGTCAACACATTTACGCCCAAGATAAGAATCAACATCGCGATAGCCGCAAGCACGCTTGCAAACACGATCGCCTGGCGTGAAGTTAACTGACCTGTCGGTAATGGCCGCGCACGCGTACGTGTCATCAATGCATCCGAATCGCGCTCGATCACATGATTGATGGCGGCGGCTGAGCCTGCGGCCAAGCCAATGCCTAGCGTAGCCAGGATTAAGATCTGCCACGGCACCATGGCCGGGATTGATAAGAACATGCCGACGATGGCGGTAAACACGATGAGCGAGACAACCCTAGGCTTGGTGAGCGAGAAGTACTCGCGCGCGACGGATCTAAAACTGCGCGCACGCGCAGTACTTGCAATGGATGCACTCGATGGTTTCATTTTTTGGGTCTTTTTCTATCCGCCCACGCCGCTGGAGACACCGCATGATAAAGGGTTACCACTGCCAACAACAAGAGCGCCGACACCGCACTGTGGCCACCATGATCCACAGGTCATAACGGCAAAATCTTTGCGCGCGTCGTTACGTGATTCATCTAGCCCATCCCTAGCCGATCCGGGATACCTTGAGCAAGCGTTTTAAGTCTTTGCGCATACCACTGGGGTCGGCATCGGCCGGGTAACTCATCATCAAAAGACCAAGTGGATCGACCACATAGATACGCTCGAGATTGTTGAGCGGCGTCCCGACCGGCAGATGGAACTGGTTGGCCAAGGCCTCGATGTTCTTGGCGGGGCCGGTGACCACCGCCATATTGGGATATTCCTTGAGTTCGTACTTCAATAGGTCAAGCGCATTGGTATCGGTGATCACGAACAAACGTGCTACGCGTGGGCCATCAACGCCCAGCGACAGGCGTACCTGGCGCATCTTATAGAGGCTGTCTTTGCACGGGCTTAGGCATTCGGCCGAACCAAAATAAACCAGCGTCCATTTGTTTTGCAGATCGGCAAAGCGCATCTGCTTGCCATCGAGCCGCATAAGACTGACATCGTTGATCGGGCGCGCCGGCTCTACCAACTCACCATGATTGATGGTGCCCGACGGCCGCCAGCCGGTAGCGTAAAGGATGAACGACGCCGCCACCGGGAAGATGAACAGCAACACCAACAAGACAATGGTCGATTTCTTCACGATTCCTCTTGCGTCTTGTTACGTCTACGTAAGTTGACCACTAGCCAAATCACGAGCAAGGCGGTTGCCAACATAAACCACTGGAAGGCATAGCCGTGGTGGATAGCGATGCCGGCATCCAAGCGCGTCCATTGGCGATCAAAGCCACCGGCGGGACTCGCCGGATCGAGCAAGATCACCACCGGTTGCACGGGAAAGGGCACCGCTTCGGCATAGCGCTTCATATCCATGTGTTGCCAAACGGTCTGCCATTTATCGGTCAGCGCGGGCGGCTCTGCCAACTGAAAGACGTTCTCGCTTGGCACCGTCGCCACGCCATCGATGGTCAGACGCCCCGTCGGCGTGTCTATCTCGGGCAAATCCTCGCGACTCGCGCCCAACCGTATCCAACCGCGATTCACAAGTACGCGTATATCGCCGCCGGAGATGCGAAGCGGCGTGATCACATAGTAGCCAGCCTGGCCCGCCTGCACGCGATTGTCGATCAACACCTGATAGTCCGAATCGTAACCGCCTTTCGTGGTCACGTGATAGAAACGCAGCGTATCGGCATCTTGCAGGCGCGGTCCGATGCCCACCGGCGCATCTTGGCTACGTGCATCGTACTCGGCCTGGATCACACGCTTTTGCTCGGCACGGTCGAGCTGCCAAAATCCAAGCCCCACCAAGATGGGGAATAGGATGATCACCACCAGGGCCGGAATCAGGGTTGGTCGGAAACGACGGCCAGCTATTTTCATGAATTACGAATCGGAAGTGCTTTTTGCGACTCATTGCATAAGTATCGAAGATACAAGAAAGTATCTAGATGCCACTCTGCGGGATGATTCCGAAATAGAAACCGGCTAACAACAATAGAAATAAGGTGACCGACAGAGCGATGCGGTAGGTCAACGCCTTGACCATCTTTGTGCTGTCTCCCCTTTCCCGGAATAGGTATACCGCAGCCGAAGCCATACTCACGAATATACCGATGAGCATCGCAATCACAATCGCTTTTATGACCATCGGTGTACCTCGAGTAAGGAACAAAGTGGATTATACGGTAGAACCAAAGTTGTGTCGGCCGCCTCCTCGACCGCTGTTCCGGCAACTGCTCCGACAACTCGGTCGCTGCTCCCGGCAACTGCTCCTGCATTGCTCTAACTTCCGACATCCCTGTCGGTCGCCGGCGCGACTCTAACTCGGCAACCGCTCCGACAACTGCTCCTGCGTTGTTCTAACTTCCAGCATCCCTGCCGGTCGCCTGCGTTGCTCTASCTCCTGCATCCCTGCAGTCGTCCTGCATCCCTGCAGTCGTCCTGCATCCATGCAGTCGTCCTCCATCCCTGGAGTCGTGCCCACAGCGCGCTCTCGCGACAATACCCGGTGAGAAATGCGGGCTAGGGCGAAGCAGACGCTGGCGGCGCCGATAGCGATGACGAAGCACTCGGCCATGCCAACCACGTACCGTGTGCCTCGCTCAGCATTCAGGCCATGTTGTCAGCTGCGCGCGGGCAGCGTGCGCAGCTCCGCCGTGTTCGACAGAAACCGGTCAAGTCCGTCCTCGTAGACCTTACCCGAAACGATAAAGGCGTCGTTGTGGCTACCCCTGATTTCCAGGAATTCCTTCGGCGATTTTGCCGCCGCGAACACCCGACGTCCGTGCGAGTACGGAACGATCTCGTCTTCGCGACTGTGTACCACCAGTATTGGAGCGGCTACGCGCGGCACGTAGTCCACGGTCGCGTAACAGTAGCGTGACAGCCAGCGCACGGGCATGAAGCGGTAGAACTTGGCGGCCAGGTCGGGGACATTCGTAAATGCCGACTCCACGATTAGCGCACGCGGGGTGTGCTGGCTTACGAGGTAGCTCGCTATGGCGGCGCCCAGGGAACGGCCGAAGATCACTATACCCGCCGGGTCGACCTTGCGTTCCGCGGTGAGGTAGCGCCAGGCAGCCTCAGCATCGCGATAGGTGCCGATCTCGTCGGGGCTTCCCTGGCTTTCGCCGAAACCCCGATAATCGAAGATAAACGTACTCAAGCCGAGCCGGTTGAAGAGTTGCAACGAAAGCATACGATGCGAGATATTGCCGGCGTTGCCGTGAACGAAGAGTAACACGCCGCGAGCGTCTTCTGCCGGCAGGAACCAACCAGACAGCGATATACCATCACTTGCTTTGAAGGTAACGGCCTCATACTCAAGACCGTACTCCGCCGGCGTGGCGACCAGCTCGCGCGCGGGATAATAGACAAAGCTGCCCTGGAAGGCATAGAGCAACCCGGCAAAGATCAGGTATGCGGCCCCGAGGGTCAGAACGATCGAAATCAGCCCATTCCACATCTGCCTACGGATCACCGCCATCGCCGGTAGTGGTTGGTGTCGCCGCGCTTTGGGAGCAGCGGGCGAGCATCCGAACAATATACCGTCGATCGGCCAAACCTGCATCCAGGCCATTGGCACCACTGACTTGGAGCGTGGTAAGGTAATACCGTGGTACAGGGGAGCACGTCGGCGCCTGAGGCGGGACCCGAGCCCCCATGACGTCATTCGCAGTGGGAATTCAGCATGGAGACATTCAAGGTTGGGCACGCCCGCGGGGCGGATTGGTATCAAGCCAGTGAAGCCTGCCTGGCGCAGATCGATAATGTGCCAGCCGCCGGTGGCCTGGGTTTTCTCTATGCAACCGACGCGCTGGTGGCACAACT
>LXTK01000003.1 GCA_001643475.1 Proteobacteria bacterium SPGG2
AGGAGGAAGCGCGGTGGCTTATTAAGAATGAAGGGCTGCCAATCGTAATTGTCAATCCATCTACCCCGGTCGGCCCCCGCGACATCAGGCCCACGCCCACTGGCCGTATGATCGTCGATGCCCTAAACGGGCGCATGCCGGCTTATGTCGATACGGGGCTTAACTTGGTACACGTCGACGACGTGGCGATCGGTCATCTGCTCGCGTTCGAGCGCGGCAAGATCGGCGAATGCTATATTCTTGGGGGGCGCAACATGTCGTTAAAAGAGATTCTAGCTACCATTGCCGACATTACTGGACAGCGCCCACCCAAGATCCGTCTGCCACATAGCCTTGTTATTCCTGTCGCCTATATCTCGCAGGCATGGGCACGGATTAGCAAAGGCGGCGAGCCACGCATTACCGTCGACGGTGTACGTCTATCGAAAAAGCACATGTTCTTCTCGATCGAAAAGGCGAGACGCGAGCTTGGTTTTAACCCGCGCCCGGTCGAGGAGGCATTGCAAGAGGCTATTAGTTGGTTTCGCGAGAACGGTTATTGCCACTAATGCACCCCGTTTAGTCCCTAATTCAGTCGCCTTCGGCGACGACATACAACCGGGGCGGTCGCTCCAGCGCATCCATGCGCCCGCGACATTTGTGCATCCTGCACATCACCGGCCCCGTACGCGGGTTACTTTGACTCGGACCTTCCTTGGTCCTCGCCCTAACGGGTCGCCTTCGGCGGTCCAAATTTGATCCCCTCAAATTTGTCTTTTCGGCGGCAAGACAATTTTGCCGGGAGCAAAATTGGGCGCGCGCTTGCTTCGCGCGCCCGCAAGGGGCCGCGCCAAGGACGGCGCGGCTCTAAGTAACCAAAGAAACGCTCCCCCGGCGCTGCGCCGGCAAACCCAGCCGATCCCCTCGCTTAGGCGCTGGGCTCAGAAGGTTCTCCGACAGGGCATCTGACCTCCATGGATGGCCGCTCTCGCACGTCCTGTGCTTCGCGGCACCTGCACGTCCAGGTGCAATGGAGGGAATGCAAAGGATTGTAGGCCGCTCCTGCGCGTCCCTGCGCCCGCGGCATTAGTGCATCCGCGCCCCTTCGGGCTTGTACTTCGCCTGCGCGCCTCGTTCGGCTTGCTTTAAGGGGCGAAGAATTCAAGATGAAAGTGCGGGCCGCAGGGCGCGGTGTCAGTACGACCGCATCTGTCCAACTAACACGCCCTGAATCTGAACGCGCTCGGGTGAATAGACCATGGGTTCCATCGTGCTATTGGCAGGTAACAGCATCACTTCGCCGGGGCGCTGATTGATTCGTTTCAGGGTTGCTTCTTCGCCGTCAATCAAGGCGACAACGATTTCACCGTTGCGGGCGTAATCCCGTTTCTCAATCACCACCCAGTCATGGTTGAGGATGCCGTCCTCTATCATGGAGTCGCCTTTGACTTGCAGTACGTAGCAAGGCTTGTTGGTGCGTAGGTTCGGAGGTACGTGCACATCTTCAGGATTCTCAATGGCTTCGATGGGTCGGCCAGCCGCGATGTAGCCGAGCAGAGGAAGTTGGTATTCCATCTGTTCTCGAACGGGTTCGCGCAATCGCACGCCCCGCTGTTTGCCATCCATGGGATCGATCAATCCGGCCTCGACCAGGGCCTGCACGTGTTTGTGCATGGAGCCACGGGAGCTTAAGCCCAGGGCCTGGCACAGCTCGTCTAACGTGGGCGGTTGGGTGAACGTGGGTTGATGCTGCCGCAGGTAGTCGTAGATGGCCTGTTGACGGCGGGTTAGGACTGGTTCTGCCATATCGCCTCGCTTATTTCGACCCCAGTGGCCGGTTTTGTTAAGGGGTTGCCCCCAGCCTGAAATGGGTTGTGTTCTCTATCGGTTCTATAGTATCATAACGAGAACGGATAGAGAACTACCTAACACCCATGAACGGGTCAATGCCACGATCAAAATAAGGAGCACGAAGATGTCTAGTTCGCCCGCAGCCACTTGTGAAATAATCGCCACCGAGCAAAAGCGCCCACGTCGGTCCCGATCCGGGCCGTCGTTCCCACCCCTGGAGCCAGTAATGGACAGCAACAAAAGCAAGGCCCTTAGCGCCGCCCTCGGCCAGATCGAGAAACAATTCGGTAAGGGCTCGCTAATGCGCCTTGGCGACTCGGGCACCATCCAAAAAGTAGGCGTCATTTCCACCGGGTCATTGAGCATCGACATTGCCCTAGGTATCGGCGGCCTGCCGCAGGGACGCGTGAGTGAAATCTACGGGCCGGAATCCTCGGGAAAGACAACACTGGCCCTGCATGTGATCGCAGAAGCACAACGCAATGGCGGCACCGCCGCTTTCATCGATGCCGAGCACGCGTTGGACCCGTCCTATGCCCAAAAGCTTGGCGTCAATGTCGATGACCTGTTGGTCTCGCAACCGGATACCGGCGAGCAGGCCTTAGAGATTACAGACATGTTGGTGCGTTCGGGTGCGGTCGCTGTGGTGGTCATCGACTCTGTGGCTGCGCTCACGCCTAAGGCCGAGATCGAAGGCGAGATGGGTGATTCCCACATGGGTCTGCAGGCACGACTGATGTCGCAGGCGCTGCGCAAACTCACTGCCAATATTAAGCGTTCCAATACCTTGGTGGTTTTCATCAACCAGATCCGCATGAAGATTGGCGTGATGTTTGGTAACCCGGAGACCACAACCGGCGGTAATGCCCTTAAGTTTTATGCCTCCGTGCGGTTAGATATCCGTCGTATCGGCGCGATCAAGAAGGGCGATGAAGTTGTCGGTAACCAAACGAGGGTCAAGGTTGTAAAAAACAAGTTGGCACCACCCTTCAGGAAGTGCGAATTTGATATCCTTTATGACGAAGGCATCTCCAAAGAGGGTGAGCTCATCGACCTGGGCGTCATCCATGGGATCGTCGACAAATCGGGTGCCTGGTATAGCTATAACAAGGATCGCATTGGTCAGGGTAAGGATACTGCCCGCCAGTTCCTTAAGGAGAATCCGAAAATCGCAGCGGAGATAGAGGGCCGTATTCGCGACACCCTCGATATCGGCGGACATACTGACTCTGACGCTGATGTCGATGCGTTAGAGGCCGAGGAGGCAGAGGCCTGAGACATGCCCCCACGGATAAACCCATCAGTTTGGCGCAGGTCAAACGTTTAGCGCTCGATCTACTTACGCGCCGTGAACACAGCCGGCACGAGCTGCATAGCAAACTGATTAGCAAGGGCTGCCCCGACCACATAGCCGGGGAAGCCCTTGCTGACCTGGAGTCGTCGCGTTTACTATCTGATCGACGTTTTGCCGAAAACCTGGTGCAGACGCGCCGGCAACGTGGCTATGGCCCGCTTCGTATTCAAAGGGAGATGCTCGACAAGGGTGTCGATGGTGAACTGATCCAGCGCAGTTTGGATGCCGGCGACCTGCAATGGGTAGAACTCAGCAAACACGTCCGGCGCAAGAGATTCGGCGACAAGCTACCCAGCAACTACGCGGAACGCGCCAAGCAGGCGCGCTTCTTACAATATCGTGGGTTTACGTTTGATCAAATACGATGTGTTTTTGATGTTAATGACTTAGAATAAATCTAAGTCATGAAGAGTACAGATATCCGCCAGCTTTTTCTAGATTACTTTAAGCGCCAGGATCACCAGATCGTGGCCTCCAGCCCACTCGTGCCCGCCAACGACCCAACGCTGCTGTTCACTAATGCCGGCATGGTGCAGTTCAAAGATGTGTTCTTAGGGTCTGACAAGCGATCCTACAAGCGTGCCGTCACTGCGCAGCGCTGTCTGCGCGTCGGCGGTAAACACAACGATCTCGAAAACGTCGGTTATACAGCACGCCACCATACGTTCTTTGAAATGCTTGGGAATTTCAGTTTCGGTGATTATTTCAAACGTGACGCCATCGGTTTCGCTTGGGAGCTCATGACCCAAGACATGGGCCTGGCGCCCGATAAGCTTTGGGTCACGGTGTACGAAGAGGATGATGAAGCCGCCAATATCTGGTTAAACGAGATCGGCGTGCCGAAGAAACGTTTTGCTCGCATGGGGGCCGACAGCAACTTTTGGGCAATGGGCGATACGGGTCCTTGTGGACCATGTTCAGAGATTTTCTATGACCACGGTCCCGAGGTTGCCGGTAGTCCGCCGGGTAGCCCGGATGAACACGGGGATCGTTACGTCGAGATCTGGAACCTAGTGTTCATGCAGTTCAACCGTGACGAACAAGGGAAACTCGACCCGCTACCGCGCCCGTCGGTTGACACCGGCATGGGTTTGGAGCGCATCGCCGCTATTTTGCAGGGCGTACATAGCAACTACGACATCGATCTTTTCCAACACCTGATGCAGGCGGCGGCGGAGATCGTGGACATTGAAGACACCGATAACAATTCGCTACGCGTAATCGCCGATCATATTCGTGCCTGTGCCTTTCTCGTTGCCGATGGCGTCGTGCCTTCCAACGAGGGCCGTGGCTATGTCTTACGGCGTATCATTCGCCGGGCTGCCCGGCATGGTTATGAGCTCGGTTTGCGCGAGCCCTTCTTCCACAAACTCGTCGGTCCGCTCGATACGGAAATGGGCCAGGCTTATCCGGAGCTGCCCAAGGCACGCAAACAGATCGAGCGCGTCCTTAAGCAAGAAGAGGCACGTTTTGCTGAAACCTTAGAGCAGGGCATGAAGATCCTCAATCAAAGCCTTGCAGATCTGTCGGGGAAACAACTCCCAGGTGAGACCGTATTTAAACTCTATGACACCTATGGGTTCCCAGTGGACCTGACCGAGGACTACGCGCGCCAGCAAGATGTGAGTGTCGATCTCGCTGGCTATGAACGGGCGATGGCAGCACAGCGCGAACGTGGGCGTGCTGCATCCGCTTTTAAGGTAAATGCGAAAGTTGGTGCCATCGATGTCGGGGACTCGACGTTCAGCGGTTACGACACGACTGACGACCAGGGTAAAGTGCAACATATCTTTGTCGATGACCGAGAGGTTGAAAGCATCGGCGCCGGTCAGGACGGCGTCATCCATCTCGACCAAACCCCGTTCTACGCTGAAGCTGGCGGCCAAGTTGGCGATCAGGGTTGGCTTCGCACAGGATCCGCAACCTTTGTGGTGCAAGACACGCAGAAGGTGCAGAAATCACACGCCCACATTGGCCGTGTCGAGAAAGGAGAGATCAAGGTGGGTGAAGTTGTGCGCGCAGAAGTCGATGCCAACCGGCGTCAGGCCACCGCCTGCAATCATTCGGCCACCCACCTCTTGCACGCGGCCTTGAAAAAGACTTTGGGTCCGCACGTTGTGCAAAAGGGTTCTTTGGTTGAGGCGCCTAGGCTGCGCTTCGACTTCTCGCATTTCGAGCCGGTAACGCCGGCGCAGCTCGAACAAGTCGAGCGACTAGCCAACGATGAAATTCGCGCCAATCGGCCAGCACAAATTCGCACCATGGCGCTCGAAGAGGCGCTCGACTCAGGGGCGGCGGCATTGTTTGGCGAGAAGTACGATGAGCGAGTGCGTGTGGTGGCCATGGGTGATTTCTCGACCGAACTTTGTGGAGGTACCCATGTAGCGCGTACTGGCGATATCGGTCTATTCAAGATCGTGTCGGAAGGGGGCATTGCGGCCGGAGTCCGACGCATCGAGGCATTGACGGGACAGGGTGCGCTCGATTACGTGCGGGAAACCGAAGCGCGCTTGCAGCGAATCGCGGAGAGGGTTAAGGGTAGCCCTGATGACGCCGAGCAAAAGGTCGAACAACTGGGTCTGCGCGTGCGCGCCTTGGAGAAGGATTTGGAAAACCTTCGTCGCCAGCTCGCAAGCGGTACTGGTGTAACGTTGGAGGAACAAGCCAAGGAGATTGATGGCATTAAGGTGTTGGCGGCGCGCTTGGATGGCGCCGACGCCAAAGGTCTGCGTGAGCAAGTCGATCGTCTTAAGGATAAGTTCGGTAGCGGTGCCATCGTGCTCGGTGCGGCCGACGGCGACAAGGTAATCCTGGTGGCCGGCGTTACCAAGGACCTCACTAAACGTGTTCACGCTGGCAAGATGGTCAACGAAGTTGCCAGCCGAATCGGTGGTAAAGGTGGTGGGCGTCCAGATATGGCGCAGGCGGGTGGCAACGATCCATCCAAGCTCGACGCGGCGCTTGCTAACATCCCGGCTTGGATTGAGACCCAGCTCAATCCTTAGGCTTGAGCAGCGCTGATCCCAAGAATTAGGTAATCTCTCCCTTTACGCTTTGGGACGACGCCAATGGCGCTCATTGTGCAAAAGTATGGCGGTACCTCGGTCGCAGATACCGAGCGTATTAATGCGGTGGCGGACCGCGTCGCCCGCATGCGCGCGGCGGGTGACCTTATGGTGGTTGTGGTGTCAGCTATGAGCGGCGAGACCGATCGTTTGCTGAAGTTGGCCACCGAGGTTGATGACAATCCGTTAGCGCGTGAATTGGACGTGCTATTGGCCACCGGTGAACAGGAGACGGCAGCCCTTTTGAGCATGGCCCTGCATCAGCGGAATTGTGATGCGCGGTCGTACATGGGTCATCAGGTTCACATTCTCACTGACAATATCCACGGCAAGGCCCGTATTCGGGGTATCGACGGCGATCGCGTGCGTAAGGATCTGGACCGCGGCAGAGTGGTGGTCATTGCCGGTTTCCAGGGCGTGGATGAGGAAGGCAATATTACGACCCTGGGCCGCGGCGGATCGGATACGACGGCAGTGGCGATGTCCGCCGCCCTCAAGGCGGATGAATGTCAAATCTACACTGATGTCGATGGTATCTATACGGCTGACCCACGAATTGTGCCGGAGGCGCGCCGGCTCGATCGCGTTACGGTGGAGGAGATGTTGGAGCTGGCGAGTCTGGGCGCCAAAATACTTCAGACCCGCTCCGTACAGTTCGCGGGCAAGTACAAGGTGCCGCTACGCGTCCTGTCGTCGTTCGAAGTGGGCCCAGGAACGCTCATAAGCTACGAGGAAAAGAAGATGGAAGAAGCAGTAATTTCGGGGATCGCTTTTACTCGCGATGAGGCCAAGCTCACGATTTTGGGGGTGCCGGATCAGCCCGGTGTGGCCTACAAGCTGTTCGACGATATCGCGGCCGCGGCTATTGAAGTGGACATGATCGTGCAGAATGTGGGCGCCGACGGGCTCACCGACGTCACCTTCACGGTCCAACGCGCCGATTACGCCAAGGCAATGAACATACTGAAAAAAGTAGCCGAGGAGTTGTCGGCCCAAGAGGTTAAAGGCGATGACAAGATCGTGAAGATCTCCGTGGTTGGGGTCGGTATGCGCTCGCATGCCGGCATTGCCAGCACAATGTTCCAGGCGTTGGCGCAGGAGGGCATCAATATCCAGATGATTTCAACATCAGAAATCAAGATTTCGGTGGTTGTGGACGAAAAGTACCTAGAACTGGGCGTTCGCGCTCTCCATACTGCCTTTGGTCTGGAGAAATCGCCCGAATCCAGCACTTAACCCCGGCTGGCATGGAACCTGCATACAGGCAGTTCTAGGATAAGGGGCGGTAACCCAGGCCGAAAATCGGCTTAACAACCGGCAGTCAGTCTGTTAAAACAGCAGATGTCTGCTCACCCCACTCACAGGTTTCCCACGGTAGGGCAACAGGTGCCGGTTTGTGTCAGGTGCTGATGTGAGGGATAGAGAAAAAAGGGGACGGTAAGATCAGGACTACTGGTCGCACCAGTGTACCATTTGGATGTGGGTAACGGATCGCTATTGACGGTAACAGGGGTACAGCAAGATGCTGATATTGACACGACGTATAGGTGAGACGCTGAACATCGGTGACGATGTTCAAGTGACGGTGCTTGGTATTAAGGGCAATCAGGTTCGCATTGGGATTAATGCGCCCAAACATATCCCCGTGCACCGGGAAGAAATCTACGAACGCATTAAGAGAGAGAAGGAAGCTGGCGCGGGTTCGGACGACGAAGGCCCGATGCTACGACAGGAGAACATCAGCTAATAGCCAAGCTTTACGGTGCTTCGGCCAGTAGGTATGCTCGTATCTATACTTCGATCAAGGAGAGATGGCCGAGCTGGCTGAAGGCGCTCCCCTGCTAAGGGAGTATGGGGTTGATAGCTCCATCGAGGGTTCGAATCCCTCTCTCTCCGCCAGGAATAAAACAGGTCGACTTTAAGTCGGCCTTTTTAATTCCTCAGTTGGGCGGGATGAGAACGTGAGAATCTGACCTCCATGGACGGAGGAAATGCAAAGGATTGTCAGGAACAATCCTAGCCCTGTGCCGACGGACGGACGCCGCCTTGCAGCGCTCCGCTTTCCCCGCTCTCGCTTGCAAGTCCAGGGCTGACCATCCGTGGCGAGCCCGTTCAGCGGGACAAAGGTCCACTGGACCTTTGTCTTTATCCGCTTCACCCCGCCCGGCCCCTTTAAGGGGGAGCGCGATGTACAGGGACGTACAAGTGCCGCGAGTGCAGGCGACCTACAGGAGGTAGGAAGTTAGGGC
>LXTK01000134.1 GCA_001643475.1 Proteobacteria bacterium SPGG2
TGAATATACGTTTCCCCTACACGAACAAAAAAGAGACACACGACAAAGAAAAGCCGTCGCGTAATAAATGATGAAACGCACGCATCAGCGAACAACGCACACGGTTCTCTACGTTTTGAGAAGCGTTCACCGGTGTGTTCGTACGTCTTCGCGCGGTTCCTTCAAACACCTTCAAACACAGGCAAACACCGTCAGGCATCGGGGGTGACGAGTCTCCACTGCAACGTCCTTTCACAGGAGAAACGTCCGCTTTTGGCCGAAAGCTGACGTTCGCGAATATCATGGATGTGAGACTTTGAGCTAGCGTCCCAATGACCGCTTTCGCCTAGAAGCAGACGGTCAGGCGATAGAATCGCGACAGGCAGAAAACGACCCATAGCGGACACTCGCGGCGGTCATCGAAACCCCGATGGAAGAAACTTCCGAAAAGCCATCGAAATCCTGGATTCTCGGCATTGACCGTCCACAAATTTCTTGGTTGTCATTCCTTTAACTTTGTGGTGACATTTCTCTACACTAACAATAAGTGTAGTTGGCACTATGGAGCATATGAGTGGCTGGCGGCTTTGCAAAAGACGGTGCAGTACAGGACCAGATCGATGCGACAATCGAGGACGCTGTCAATCGCGCGCGTGACCAGCTGCCGCGGGGCGAGAGTCTGAAGAACTGCGAAAAATGTGATACCGCCATCCCCACTGCCCGCCGTGAGGCTGTCCCGGGCGTGCGCCTGTGTGTCAATTGTCAGGCGGAACATGATAGGGAAGCAGTCAATCACAGCGGTTACAACCGACGCGGAAGCAAGGACAGCCAGCTTAGGTAAAAAAACAGGCAGCTGCGAACGGCATTCGCTCTCACTTTGTTCCAGCATAAAATGTGGCGATTTCAACGCGCAGGCGTCGAACCTAGAACGCCATGGAACTAAACTCGCGCCTAGCCCTCACGAAACAATGGTACGAGGAAGTGCTGTCACTCGTAAGGGATTTGAAGAACGGGTGCGAGCCTACAGGGTTACCTTGAAGGCTGGAGCTGCTAGGCGCCGCGATCATCCACTCGATGCTTGACGTTTCGGAGTCAACCCGGTTATGCGTGACAAAACGGAAGAAAAACCCAGATGGTGGTCGAAGCTACTGATATTTAGTGCGGGTATATCGGTTTTCTTACTAATCTCAGGTCCTTTGGGATATAGGTTTGGTATTACACCGTTACTGCCATCGTTGATGAGTTTGTTGGTGGCCATGGCGGGTGCTGTCCTTGTGTTATTGACTTCAATCGTCATGGTGATTGTCGCGAACAAGAATAACCTGACCAGAGATCGGAACATTATCTTGATTTCGATGGGCATTAGCCTGATACCCATGATCGCCATGGGTCCTCAGCTAATTAAGACAAGGTCGGTGCCTGCGATTCACGACTTGACTACCGATACGCAATCACCACCTCAATTTGAGGCCGTTGTTGCGTTACGTAAGGATGCCCCAAATAGCCTTGAATATGAGCTTGACGGCTCTGCGGAGAATTTGGCTAGACAAACAATGTCTGCCTATCCTGGATTAAAGACCTTACAGTCTGATTTATCGGTAGGTGAGGCAATAGATCGGGCAGTTGAAGTCCTAACCAATCAGGGCATAGAGATCGTTAATTCTGACAAAGACAGTGGCATCGTAGAAGCCACTGCCACTACCTTCTGGTTCGGATTTAAGGATGATGTGGTSGTTAGAGTGAGATCCGACGGTGMTGGCTCGAAGATTGATGTGCGTTCCGTATCTCGAGTCGGTCAAAGTGATGTTGGTGCCAATGCAGCAAGAATCATGAAGTTTCTGRAAGCCTTCTAACCCAGYTKCYTTTGGAGCAGTTCGTTCACCTGTTTGGGATTGGCCTTTCCCTGGGTTTCTTTCATGACTTYTAGCCCACTATAGSTTGTTCTCCCTGCCTTAGATTGCTCGACCTGTTCAACCCGAATGTCCRCTATTGGCCGAWYKCKGCCKRTCGCSRAKMYMAKWTNTMGMAYRRTNTGAASKKCMGCTYRTAGGCGARAGCSGWCATTCRWMRAWGRWSTKSYTKWGCWSANTSAGMYCNNCTTTGAMKRASKKCWKCYKCCKMCTAKYMGMCSYYCKNTCAANCWGKWMRMKRWMGTCGCGACAAGCTCAAAATGGCCGAGCCTGTGTGAAAACTCAAATCCATTTTTCTAAGTGGGACTACGATAGTGTTATTCGTACCAAACAGACGTGCCATCCCAACCATGCCCCAGCACTGCATTACTGGTACGAGCCAGGTGGGGAAAAATTTCGCCACTAAGCAAAATTTTGGAGTTTTCACACAGGCTCGGCCATTAGCGGACATTCCCTATAGCTCATTGGATCTCTCATTGTGAGCCGGGGCAGTCAGGTAACCCAGGCGGACGTCCGGTTCGAAACCTAAGGCGTGCGTTTTCGCCAGGTCACGTCTTAAAGCCCCGTCGGCACAATCCCCAGAGGAAAACCGCAAACAGTACGTGAGGCACGAGCGACGCCGGAATCAACTTCGGGCCTATCCCAAGCCCTAAGAACCCCCAGCCAATGATGGGGAAGAAGACGACCAAGATCACGACCCAAAGCGCGAGGCCCAGCCACAGCGCATTCAAGAAGGTCAGACGATCGCGAAATAGTATTACGTAAACAAGCGCCCAAAAGGTTACATAGSCGACATGAAACAGCARGCCTACYGGAAGCGGTACGTTCGGRCCGAGSAGSACCTGSGCAAAAGCSAGRCTGGGGGGCTTTGGCATCGGGGCGATGCCGAACTTAAATGCCGGCACCATAACGGCGGATAAGAGCACCGCCGTGAGTACGCCAATCCCGAGTGCTTTCAATGTGTCCTTCGGTGTCAGCCACTGTATCTTCATTGGGTACCTCCTTCGAGAGGGATGACTATATTACGCCCTGGTCACGCTTTCGTCACAGCTCGCGTACACCGCTGGTGCGGATGGCCATAACCCACTGAGTGTTTGGCAATGTTGCTGGCTTAAGAATTCAGCGACCACCTGATCAGAAATAACATGCTTTAGGCGTCGCACCGAACGCGCGTTTCGGGTCGTTTCCGGACATTCACGAACGTCCGCTTACGGCCAGAAGCGGTCATTCGTGGACTCGCGCAGATGTTCGTTACAGTTCTCCGGGGACACCGGGCGCACGTTTACTGCCGTTTGGCCCGGATGGTCTTGGCGCGCATTTCCATTGCCGTTGCCTCTTCGTAGCGGCGCGTCTTTCTTAGCAGGTCGGCGTAGCTGTCCAGTGTTGCGCCTACATCGGGGTGGTCCGGCCCGAGAGCGTCCTTGGCGATCGCGAGGGCCTGTTTGTATAGGGGCTCCGCCTCGGCGTGATTGCCCTGGGAACCGTAGAGCGTTGCCAGGTTGCTAAGGACGGCGGCCACGTGGGGATGCGCCGGCCCCAGGGCCTTCTTATATACTCGCAGGGCGCGCTTGAGAAGCAGCTCGGCCTTAGCGAATTGGCCCCGTGTTTTATACGTCAGTCCTAGGTTGTTGAGGCTGGTGCCCAAACGCGGGTCTTGCGGGCCAAACCCTTGGGCCATGTTCAGGGCAACGGAAAACTGCTTTTCGGCCTCGATGTAATTGCCCTGCTTGTAGGCTTTGCTCCCGGCCGTCTTGTAAGTCTTCCAGGTCGCCTCTGGCACGGCGGCCGATGAAGCCGGACGCAGTAGCGCACCGAGCCGACGCCAAATGACCTTGGGGTGCTTCATCCTGGACCCTTCCTCTGAGCGCGGACAACTCCTACTCGCTCGCGGCGTGCTGTTTGAGGAGTGACGGAGGGCAAGACCCCTCATAAAGCGAAAGGACAACAAACTGGCGGGTGGTGAGGGATTATCGTTAGCGGTTGTGCAATTCGGGCAGGCTTGAGTGCAAACTAAGTCGCCCGCAGTCCATCACCCGTCGTAAGGCGTAACCATCCCAGCACAGCCCCGCAAAGAAAGCAACGAGAATGCGCAGTTGAAGTCGTCTTGTTTCGGTGTGAGGTAGAAGGGCATGGTGGGTTTCCTGTCTTCCTAGTGGCCGGGTCGTCACGGTAGCAATCCGTGATGGAAAGAGTAGCTTTCATTTGTTAGCCCTCAAACATAATAAGTTCACTAATAAACGAATCTGAGTGGATCG
>LXTK01000176.1 GCA_001643475.1 Proteobacteria bacterium SPGG2
TTTGTGAGTATCACGATATCTTTATTTGCTTCGCCTCTCGGCGTGGCCGAGAAGTTGGTGGGCCTCCTAAGGTACGCACAAACCGTTTTCAGTGTGGTTTTTTTTATAGCCGTCTGGGATTTTTTGAGTCGATATCGGATGCCCGTCCATTGGGTTTTGCTCGCCATACCGGCCTCTTGTTTCGCGGTGGCGCTGGGGGCGGCGTACCTTTTGCTCAACCTCGACCACTATGACGCGGCCACCGCCGAGCTGTGGTTCAACAATCCTCCGTTCAACACGCACATCCGGCACGCCGGCTATCAGGTGGCGGCAGGCGTTGGTGCATTTCTTGTTTTTTTCGTTTCCGGTAACCGCGTTCCGCATAGCCGATTAGCGTTGCTGCCGGTCCTGGCCGWYCTNGTTCGCTTTTCTCTAAAACAATTCCAAATCAAGCGCCAGGCTACGGTCCAGCAACCAGGTCGCGCCCACCACCGCGATTAGTAGCGAACCCAACCCCATGGCGACACGCCGATAGCCCCAGGAATGTCGTACCGCAAAGACAAGCGACAAAAACATACCAACGATAGCGAGTTGCCCAAGCTCGACCCCGGGGTTAAATCCTAGCAGCGCGGTTACTAAAGTGTCTCTACGCAGACCCAGGTCTACCAGCACGCTCGCGAAGCCCATACCATGGACTAGACCGAACGCAAACGCAACTATCCACAATCGACGGGTGCTAACGGGATAGAGATTGTTTAGTGCAGCGACGACGGCTGACGCTGCGATCATGGACTCGACCAGGCGCGAGGACAGCCTGATACCTCGCGCACAGCTACTCCCGGGGATGAACGGGTCACGAACGACGTCGGCAACTATCAATTGCAAGTCAGACAACGACGATGGTGGTGCAGGGGTTGAACGTGTGACAGCCTTGTCAGCTTACACCTCCGCCACGTTGAGCTTTCTAGCGGCGCGCTAGCTTAGACAATTCCGGCGACTACGTCACGCTTGCCATTTCCAGCGGTGGCGGTGGCACCTGGGTAGAGCCCGATCGCTTCCAAGGCCCGGGAAATAATTCGAGTTATCAGCCCGCCAATTATGGCATCAGCGCGCATATCGGCCCCAATACCCGAATTCGCTTCTTAGGCTCACCGAATCTCGGCAGTACTGACCGAGTGTATTTTGACGATCTGGCGATCAGCGTCAGTGGCTGCTCGGGGAGCTAGCGGAGACACTATTCAAGCTTTTTGAAGACGCTGCCGATACAGGCTTGAGCAGACTTGAAGAATTGCGACTAACAGGATGTTTACGCCTCAGGATTTAGTCGGCAGCGCCGTCAAACTCGTCACCCTCCCCGATGTCTACATACGCTTGCAGGCATCGCTGGATGATGAAGACGCCTCGATGGCGGATGTTGCCAACCTGATTGCGCACGATCCCGGCCTTACCGCAAGACTGCTGCGTATGGTAAATAGCGCGTTCTTTGATTTCGCCGCCAAAATTGAAACCGTCTCGCGCGCCGTCGGCCTACTCGGCACCCAACAGATACATGACCTCGCGCTCGCCACCGCAGTAGCCCGTGCATTCTCTGCCCTGCCGCCGGGTGTGATGAATATGGAAGTCTTTTGGCGCAACAGCGTGTACTGCAGTGTGACATCACGCCTGATCGCCTGCCACTGCAATGTGCTCGATAGTGAACGCCTGTTCGTGGCCAGTCTACTACGAGACATCGGCCACCTTATTATGTATCTGAAAGTACCAGGTCCAGCGCAACAGGCATTACTGCGTGCGCAAAAGGAGCACAAACCTTTGTACCGGGTTGAGCGCGAGCTCATCGGCTGCGACCACGCGCAAGTAGGCGGAGAATTGATGCGAGCCTGGCAGCTCCCGGCCAGCCTGCAAGAATCTCTAGAGTTTCACCTGGAGCCCGGCAAAGCACAGAATTTTGCGCTGGAGACATCCATCATCCACATTGCCAGCATTATCACCGAGGCGACTGTCGCCAGGGAGACCCCTGAACCGCAAGCGCTACGCATAGACCCGGTAGCATTGCAGATCACCGGCCTCTCACCCGATCGCCTGCAATCCATCAAACGCGAAGCAGACCAGCAGCTTGGCAAAGCGATAAACCTCATCTTCCCATGGATGCGCAAGGCCTCCTGAGCCCCAGCTGGCGCTCAAATCACCTAAGCGCGCCGAACTGTGCAGATTATTGGGGTAGCTCTACGTAACTAGTGTCTATACTTGGCTTCCTGACCATTGGCGATACGCTACTTGGAGTGGTGCGCATCACCGTTGCCGACCGCTATTCTTGCGCTTGGCTTTGCCTGGCCGAGGCCAACTGCGGACGCGACCGCACACGTTGAAATCAAAAAAGTAGTTTAGAATCCATACGTTTCGTTTCGGCTGGAGTCCTGGCCACAGAGGCGTAGCTTTGCTATGTCTGTCCAGCTCTTGTCTGTCAGCAGCCGCGCTGCCCCAATCTGGGACCCCGAACGATGCTTAATCCTCGGGCTTGGGGTTGACACACGGACCGCATGGGATTAATTTCCCAATCTATGGCTGACCCGGCTCGCCAGCGCGCTCACCCTGCCTTCACCCACCGGCAGATTCTGTCCGTAGCACTACAGAAAATGCTGCTACCGCTAGTACGCATATTGCTACGTAGCGGCATTCCCTATGGTCTGTTTGCCGATATCGCTAAACAAGCGTACGTGAAAATTGCCAGCGAAGAATTCCACATATCGGGCCGCAAGCAAACCGTTTCACGCATGGCTGTAATCACCGGCCTAACGCGCAAAGAGATTTCTCGGATCAAAGAAATCTCAAACGTCGACGCGGCCGAAGTCGCTGATCGGTATAACCGGGCCGCTCGGGTCATTAGTGGCTGGGTTCGCGACGCCCGTTTTCTCGACAAACGCGGGAAGCCACGACCATTACCGATTGAGGGAGCTAGTCCGTCGTTTAGTGAACTAGTCAAAGAATTCAGCGGCGATGTGCCCGCGCGCGCAATTCTGGATGAACTGGTCAATGTTGGCGGTGTCGAGCGTCTGAAAGACGGCCGTATCCGTCTGATCACCCGCGCGTACATACCCCGCGGTAGCAAGGCCGATAAGCTCGGGATTCTAGGCACCGATGTGAAACATTTGATAGAAACCATCGATCACAATGTGCACCAACAAGGGGCTGAGCCTCGGTTTCAGCGTAAGGTCGAATACGACAACCTGCCGGTTGAGGCACTGAAAGAACTGCGAGAAATGAACGCAAAGCACTCACAGGCCTTACTGGAGAAGATCGATCGCTGGATGGCGAAGCACGACCGAGATAGTGATGCTGATGCCAAGGGCACTGGTCGCAAACGTGCCGGTGTCGGCATCTATTACTTCGAAGAAGACTATAAGGAGGACGACCAGTGATGATTGCATCGATTCCTCCCGCATCAAAGGACAGCGTGCATAACCGTGACCCGAATTTTTGTGCGCAAGGATCTGATCGTACACATGCCGGGGCGAGCATCTACCGCTTCGAGGAAGATATGAAGAGGATAACCTGCCGTGATCGCCAAGCTCGCGCGTAAACTTGCGCTTGCGCTCTTAATACTCGTTGTCTGCACGGCTTGCGGTAGCGCTGCGTCGTTCCTTACTCAGATGCTTGCCGGTGGCGGCACTGGTATTGGCTTTGGCCCGATCACCGGCTTTGGCAGTATCTTTGTAAATGGCGTCGAGTTTGACACCAAAGGTGCCGCCATAACCATCGACGGCAAGCCAGCAGTGGAAGGCGATCTAAGAAAAGGTATGGTGGTTACCGTTCAAGGTACGATAGACGGTGAAACCGGGGTTGGCGCTGCGGTTATCGTTGGAAGCTCGGTCAGAGGTCCAGTTGACGAAGATGTTACAGACGCCAATGCAAGGACAGTTCAAGTACTCGGCCAAACCATCCACGTGGATGACACGGTTGTACTCGAAAACCTCGGTGACGAAGAAGGAGACCCGATTCCGTTTAGACTGAATGACCTGAAGAAGAACACCATCGTTTCGGTCAGTGGGTTAGTGAAATCGAACGGCACGATTGCTGCTACGCGTATCGAGCTTTTTGACACC
>LXTK01000081.1 GCA_001643475.1 Proteobacteria bacterium SPGG2
TTTTCGCCGTGAGTTTTTTTCGGTTGGCCATACTTTAGAATCGGGCCCCGCGAGAACTTGGATTTCTGCTTCACTCAGATTCATTGGGCATCTCGAACATTTTGTGAGTGAGGTGAACGCTCAGCCCCAAACGGCACGCGCCGTTACACACAGCACCTCRAGCTTCTTTCGYTGATYTTCCACGGAGAGATTGTTGCCGACGATGGAGGTGGAGAATCCACACTGWGGACTGATCGCGAGACGCTCCARCTCCACGTAGCGACTCGCCTCTTCGATGCGTKTTYTCAGGTGGTGRGRCGACTCCAGATGCGCRTTCTTYGTGGTGACCARACCCAGCACCACCATGCGGTCGTCGGGCACCTCACGCAGGGGCTCGAAKGAGCCSGAGCGCGGGTCRTCGTACTCGAGCAGCAGCCGYTGGGCGCGTACATTCTGAAAGATGGGCTTCGCGATGAGGTCGTATCCACCCTCGACCAGCCAGCGRCTCCCCTGATTACCCCGGCACAGGTGAAAGCCGAACGTGACCTCGGGRAAATCCGCCATCAGAGCATTATCRAGCTCGATGCCGAAKYTCAGCCACTCATCGAGCTGCCACCCTCGCGATTCGTAGAAAGCCCGSGKCTYGGGATCGAGGAGCAACGGATAGTGGGGCGCATCGATCTGAATATAACAGGCGCCAAGACGCACCAGCTCCACYACCTCGTCYCKCAAGATGGCCACCACATCCGCGAGGAAGCTCTCCAGGGTCGGATAAACCGCGGCGGAGTGCTCAGGTGACCAGAAATTCGCGAACAGGCTGGGGCTCGGCAGGGTGATCTTGGGCGTGCGCTCGGTTCGCGCCCGCAGGTAGACGAACTCCTCGGCGCAGAGATGGCGTCTGCGGGCGAGCTTGCCGGTGACGCCCAGACCGGAGGGGCGCTCCCTGCTCCAGTTGCCCACCTCCTCGTCGCCGTGCCACTCTCCCCACAAAAAGGCGTCGATGTCCCACTCGCCGAAGCCCTCGACCGCCTGGGTCATTTGGCTCTGAAAAGAAAGACGACGCATCTCTCCGTCGGTAAGCACCTCCAGGCCCACCCCTTCCTGGAGGGCGATCGCCTCGTCCACCGCGCGATCCTCGATCACCTTGAAGGCCGATCGGCTCATCCGATCCGCGGCTAGCTCTTCCTGGGCCGTCAGCAACTCCTGGGGGCGCAACAAACTGCCGACGACATCGGTGTGGGAGGTGATCATGTCAACGGCCCAATGGTTCCTTCTAAAATGCCGCAAACTGATCGTTGTCCGGCTTTCATTGTTGGCGCGTCTCTTGGGGGTACGACAACCCTTTGTGAATCATCCTCCCTGTTTCCTGGACACTCAAGTACTTGCGCTGTCCTGTTTGCCAGTACGGAAAACACCTTTTCCGCAGGTTGTGGCAACGGCAACGTCTGCTTTCGGCCAAGAGTGCTGACTAATGTAACTTATTCGCCCAATAACTCTCGAATGCAGTCGTCCAGAAACCGCTCGAACGCCGGTTCGTTGCCCGGGTTAGCGACGCAGTGTCCCCAGGGCGAATCGAAGACGCGCAACTGCGCATTCGACATGTGCGAGACTTCGATGGCGTTGTCTTCGGCTGGAAAGTAAAGATCAGTACTACAGGCAACGACGATAGCTTTAGCCTGAATTGCTTTCAGTGCGCGCACAAAATCGCCGTCATAATGTGTGTTTGCACTAATATCAGCGTGCTGCCACGTCCAAATCTTGGCCAGCAAGTCGTTGGCATCCCAATTCATCACATGGTCTTGCTCCCAGGCCAGCAGTAGTTCTTCTACGGTTTGGAAGCCTAGACGTCGGTAATACCCTTCTCGATAGAATGTTTGTGAAAACACCCAGCCAGCATATACGCGCCCAAAGGCTTTGAGACCGACGGTTGGCGGCGTTTTATACTCACCACTCATCCAAGCCGAATCGGCCGTCAGGGCTGCCTTAACCCCGTCGAGAAACACGTAGTTGTGGACGGATGTCTTGGCGGATGCACAAAACGGCAGTATTGCGACCACCCGATCCGGAAACTGTGCTGCCCATTGATAGGACTGAATCCCGGCCACGGACCAACCCATGACGAGCGCTACCTGCTCTATACCGAAAACGTCATTAAGCAGGCGTTGTTGGCAGGCCACGTTGTCGTACAACGTAATCTTCGGGAATCGTGGTCCATCGAAGGGTGCTGGTGTGTTACTGGGCGAAGAAGACATGCCGTTGCCAAACAGATTTATTGAAACGATGAAGTGTTTGTCTGGATGGATGGCGCGGCCGACACCAAAGAATCCCTCGTTCCTGGCGTGCGTGCCGGTATAAAAGGTAGGCAGAACGATGACGTTATCGCGGGCTGGATTCAGCTGGCCATAAGTCTTATAGACAAGTTCGGCGTCGGCTAGCACCTTCCCTGACTGTAGGGAGATTTCACCGAGTTCGAATATTTCGTAGTCGCGTGCCACTTTGCTTACAAGCGTACTAATACAGTCGCAGGTATTCTTCGACCTCCCAGTCAGTCACGGTTTGGTGATAGCGTTCCCACTCATCCATCTTGTAGTGCAGGTAAGAGTTAAGCATGGTTTCACCAAGCACCTCTTTGGCGAGTGTGTCATCTTTGAGGATTTCGATCGCTTCCAATAGATTTCGCGGCAAACGTTGGGCACCCGAAGCGGCCAATTGTTCGTCGGTCATCGAGTAGAGATCTTGATTGAGCGGTTCGCCCGGGTCGTATTTTTGAGTGACACCTTCGACCATGGCGGCCGCCGTCATCCCTAAGCCAAGATACGGATTCATACACATATCGGCGGCACGGTTTTCGATGCAAAAACGACTCTGGGGAAGACGCAGCATGGCGGAGCGATTGTTATAGCCGTAGGTCATGTGGGTAGGGGCCCACGTCACTGTGCCACCCTCAAAACCGCCGACCCTAGGTACGAGTCCGTTATAGGAGTTGACGGTTGAACATGCGATAGCGGTTAGGGCACCACCATGGCGCAGTAGCCCACCGACGGCATGGTGGGCCGAGTCAGCCCAGCCACCCTTGCCGTCCTCGAAGATATTGACACCGGGGTTATCCACCGATTGCATAGACGTATTCATATGTGCACCCGAACGCCAATCGCCGGTGGTGGGTTTGGGCATAAAGGTGATGAACTTGCCATGTTTCTTGGCGACTTCCTTAAGGAGTACCCGTAGGAAGACGAGACGATCGGCCATGGCAAGAACATCAGTGTAATGAAAGTCGAGCTCGAACTGCGAATAGGCACCTTCAGCCACAACGTCGTGCAGGTTCCAACCCAGATCCTCCAAGATATCGATGAGCTCACCGAGAAAGCCCATGGAGTCGATCGAGAATTCGACGTCATAACCAAATGCTTGGCGCCGAGGTCGAACACCTTGACCCGGCAATGGGTCGTTGTCCATGGCTTTGACCGGTCGACCGTTTTCCCATCGCATAACGATGAACTCAGGCTCAACGCCGGCATGGATGGTATAACCGGCGTTGGCAGCATTATGGATGGTTCGCTTTAGCGCGTGCCGCGGACACAGATTGTAGGGTTTGCCTTCCCACCAAAGATCGGCAAACATCCAAGCGCAGGTGCGGTCCCACGGGCAGACCACCAGCGTGTCCAAATCTGGTAGCGAAATTTGATCAGAATCTGCCGGCCCAAGTTCGGGCACGAACGAGATGGAGTGCACTGCGAACTGTGGGCCTTTCCCAAGGCAGAGAAGTTCGAAGTCACTAATGGGAACGGGTTTTGTTTTTGGCACCCCCAACAAGTCAATCCAACAGGAGAGAATATACTTTACCCCTGCGTCTTCAAGCTTCGCTTTTGCTTCAGCGATTTTACTTTTTTCTGGTAGCGCCTCAGGCATACTTTGCGGTGGTTTGGCTAACATTTTTGTTGGTCTCCCATGAAGTCGTGTTGTTATTGATCAGTTCTTGCGTGTTCTAGTATTTCCTTCTAGTAACCTAACTCGGGACGCACTACATTTTGCAACGGTTCTCCTGCGAGATATCGTCGCATGTTTTGAAATACAAGATCGAGTGTCAGTGGGATATAAGCATTACCATTGTCGGCCGAGACATGCGGTGTGATGATCAGATTGGGTATATT
>LXTK01000249.1 GCA_001643475.1 Proteobacteria bacterium SPGG2
GTAGGTACCCACAATAATGCCCACAATCAATGCGGTCGAAAACGCGTGAACGATCTCACCCCCCAGAAAGAACAGCGCCAGCACCGTAAACATCGTGGTCGCGGAGGTAATGATGGTGCGAGAAAGGGTTTGGTTTATAGATGTATTCATAATTTCGGGCGCTCTCGCTTTACGCATACGCCGAAAGTTCTCACGGATGCGGTCGAACACCACAATCGTGTCGTTTAGAGAATAACCGAGTACTGCCAATATCGCCGCCAACACAGGTAGCGAGAACTCGATTTGCGTAAGCGAGAAAAACCCAAATGTAAGCAAGACATCGTGCGCCACTGCAACAATAGACCCAATCGCGAATCGCCATTCAAACCGAAAGAGCACATAGAGCAAGATCGCGATTAGTGTGTACAGAAGGGCTAGGCCACCCTTCTCGACAAGCTCATCCCCTACCTGCGGGCCAACGAACTCCACACGTCTGACTTGTAGATTACAATCGACAACGGTCTGACTGCCCCCACGTGTACACTGTTGTCGGCGACCTGGGCGACTCTCAATCACCACCTCGTCGCGTGCGCTGCGCAGAACTTCGATCACGGTATTGCTCAACACTGCGCTATCTTTGCCCGCTTGCAGTGGAATTCTGATCATAACATCGCGGGCCGTACCGAAATGCTGCACCACGGCGTCGGGAAAATTACTAGCTGCGAGTTGCGCGCGCACATCTGAAACCTCTACCGACTCCGCATAACCGAGTTCCACCAGTGTGCCACCGGTAAAGTCTAGGCCGAAATTCAAACCGCGCACAAAGAAAGACACCATCGTAATGGCGATCAATATCATTGACATCGCAATCGCTAGTCTTCGACGACCGATAAAATCAAAATTTGTTTGTTTTTTGAAGAAGACCACCGACAGTCCTCTAAACTGATACCGAACTGAGCTTGCGCCCGCCAAAAATCAGATTAGCGATTGCACGGGACCCAAGAATCGCGGTGAACATCGATGTCAAGATGCCAATGCTTAACGTAATAGCGAATCCTTTAATCGGGCCTGTGCCGAAATTAAACAACATGATGGCGGCGATCAATGTGGTGATGTTGGCATCAGCGATCGTACCTAACGCTTTTTCGTAACCAGCATGGATACTGGCCTGGGGCGTATTGCCAGCGCGCAGCTCCTCACGGATACGTTCGAAAATCAGAACATTGGCGTCAACCGCCATACCGACAGTAAGTAAAATGCCGGCAACGCCCGGCAACGTCAATGTGGCCTGAAACAATGACAGCACCGCTATGATTAAAACGAGATTGAGTGTCAACGCCACATCGGCAATGGCGCCAAACGCACGATAATAGATGATCATGAAGATCATCACGGCGATAAAACCGATCAGGATCGCTTGAAAGCCTTGCTTAATATTTTCTTGGCCGAGACTGGGCCCGATTGTTCGCTCCTCGACGATGAAGATCGGGGCGGCCAGGGCCCCCGCCCGGAGCAGCAATGCTAGTTCGTTGGCTTCCTCAATCGTGAATGCGCCCTCGATCTGAAATCGCTTGCCGAGTTGTTGTCTGATCACCGGCGCCGTGATGACCTCTTCGATAAGACGTGTGGTTCGCACCGGCTCGCCTAGCTCATCCAAGACAGGATCACCGTTGTCGTCGCGCTTGACCTCAGATCGCACTTCAACGTAAACCACCGCCATGCGTTTACCGACGTTCTTGCCAGTCACGCGTTGATTGATAGCGGCGCCTTGCGCATCGAGGGTTATAGATACAATGGGCTCATTCGTTTGTCCGTCAAAACTAGGAGAGGCATCGACCATATTGTCGCCGGAGTAGATCAAGCGGTTCTTGAGCAGAATGGGCCTGCCATCACGGTGTCGATAGAGCTTAGACCCCGGTGGCGCTCGACCAGCAATAGCGTTTGAAACATCATGCTCTTCATCGACCAGGTATATCTCCAGGGTCGCCGTTTGGCCCAGGATACGCTTGGCTTCCGCGGTATCTTGCACTCCTGGCAACTGCACAACGATACGCTCAGCACCCTGGCGCTGAATGATAGGTTCTGCCACACCGAGCTGATTGACGCGGTTCCGTAGCGACGTCATGTTCTGTTCGAGTGCTTGTTCTTGGCGTTCGCGCAACGTCGTTTCGTTTAACTTTGCGAATAATGTCGGACCATCGGCCCCGTCGCGCTCGGTTAATTCGAGCTCAGGAAGTTCGGTTCGGATCGCTGCCCGTGCACGCTCGCGTTCCGTGCCATCACGGAAACGCACTTCTAGACCACCTTGCTCTAGGCGCTTGACCGTGAGATAGCGAATACGTCCGGCTTCGCGCAAGGTCCGCTTAATGTCACTGACATACCGCTGCTCCGCCTTCTTGAGCACCGCCGCCATGTCCACCTGCATTAGGAAATGAACGCCGCCACGCAAATCAAGGCCCAGATACATGGGTTTGCCGCCAATAGCATTTAACGCCTTGGGGGTAGCCGGCAGTAGATTGAGCGCCACGGTATAGGGCTCCCCCAACTTTTCCTGCACTCGAAGCTGCGCCTTTAACTGGGTCTCCGTGTCGGCGAATCGAATCTTCGCCCCTAGCTCGTCGAGTTGGCTCGAGATTGACGTTAGACCAGCGTCCTTAAGGATTTGCTCAACCCGTGCAAGCGTACTGGCATCTACCGCGGTACGTGTGGCTGAAATCTGAATCGCGGGATCTTCACCGTAGAGGTTTGGGACTGCATATAACAATCCTCCCGCCATCACCACTACGATGAGCAAATTTTTCCAGAACGGATATTGATTCATAAGGCCCTAACTTGGCACCCACACACGCAACATATGACTAAGAATTTGCCTTTATGGTTCCCTTGGGCATCACCCCCGTCACTGACTGCTTCTGTACCTTGACAGAAACACCATCAGCGATTTCTAGCGTCAAAAACTGTTCGCCAACATGGGTAACCCGACCTAACGTGCCGCCGCCCGTTACCACTTCATCGCCCTTAGCAAGCGCCGTTATCATAGATTCATGCTCTTTCTTACGCTTTTGCTGTGGCCGTATGGCCATAAAATAGAAAATAGCGAAAAATAGTACCATCCAGAATAGCAGGCCATATCCTGGACCGGTACCCGCCGCCCCACCGCCGTCCTGGGCCCAGGCGTTAGAGAGTATGTCCATAGTTTTCCCTTCTAGCATTCATTAATCGATTGAACCGTTGTCACGACGATTCTGGGTCGTCCTGGCGGCGCATACCATAAAACTTATCGGCAAAATCATCCAGTTTTTTTGCCTCAATGGCGGCCCGCAACCCCTGCATAAGGCTCTGGTAGTACCGCAGATTGTGGATAGTCGCCAGCCGCGCCCCCAGAATCTCGTTTTGGCTGTGCAGGTGGCGCAGATATGCGCGGCTATAGTGCTTGCAATTGTAGCAATCGCAGTACGGATCGACGGGGCCCGTATCGGTAGCGAAGCGTTGGTTGCGGATCTTGACCACGCCACTATGGGTAAAAAGCCAACCGTTGCGTGCGTTACGTGTAGGCAATACGCAATCAAACATATCCATACCATGACGCACCGCTTGCACGATGTCTCCCGGTGTGCCAACCCCCATGAGGTATCGTGGTCGCTTAGCGGGCATCTGCGCCGCCACATGGGGCACCATGCGCAGCATGTCGTCCTTGGGCTCACCAACGGATAGGCCACCGATCGCGTAACCATCGAACTCCATCTGTATCAACCCGGCGATCGAGGCATCACGTAAGTGTTCATACATGCCACCCTGGACGATACCGAAAAGTGCGCCATCGTGGCCATCGTGGCCATGCTTACATTGCTCGGCCCAGCGCAAAGATCGCTCCATCGATTCGCGTGCGGCATCCTCGCTAACCGGATAGGGCGTGCATTCATCAAGAACCATCGCTACGTCGGCACCCAAGTCATGCTGTATTCGAATTGCTTCCTCCGGCCCGAGAAAAACGCGGTCACCGTCCACGGGTGATTGAAAGTGAACACCTTGTTCTGTAACTTTTCTTAGCTTTCCAAGACTCCACACCTGAAAGCCACCAGAATCCGTAAGTATCGGACCACACCAGTTCATGAAACCATGAAGCCCGCCATGCGCGCGTATAACGTCGATACCAGGTCTCAACCAAAGATGAAACGTATTACCCACGATGATCTCGCTACCAATCTCCGACAACTCTTCCGGCGTCATCGCCTTGACCGAACCATAAGTGCCCACGGGCATAAACGCGGGTGTCTGTACGGTCCCACGCTCAAACAGCAGTTGCCCGCGACGGGCCGCACCATCTGTACTAAGTAGTTCGAATTTCATCAATACTCGATTCCCTACTGGACTTGCTATCGCCACTCGCTATTCCTGAAGTAATAAACATCGCATCACCATAACTGTAGAACCGATACCGTTGATCGACAGCATGACAATACGCGTTAAGGGTATACCCGGTACCAGCAAATGCGCATACCAATATCAACAAGGTTGATTCGGGCAAGTGAAAATTAGTTAAGAGCGCGTCGACGATCTGGAATCGATAACCGGGAAGAATGTAGAGCCGGGTCTCACCTTCAAACGGAACCACCCGCCCATTTTGCGCCGCTGTCTCGAGTGCCCTAACAACTGTAGTCCCAACCGCAATAATGCGCCCTCCCCGTGCCTTGGTAGTTTCTATACGTGCACATACATCACTATCGATTCGTAGGTACTCTGGGTGAATCTCATGTTCACGAATATCATCGACCCGTATGGGTTTAAACGTGCCTGCACCAACATGCAGCGTCAGAAACGCCGTATCTACGCCGAGTTCTCGTAACTGGCCGAACATGGCAGCATCGAAATGAAGACCTGCGGTGGGCGCCGCCACTGCGCCCGGGTATTTAGCATAAACTGTCTGGTAACGTTCGCGATCACACTCCTCATCGACACGGTCGATATAGGGAGGCAACGGAACATGGCCTACGCGATCCAATACGTGTGTTACCGTTTCCGCACACTCGAAGCACAATTCATAAAAATCTCCACGGCCTGAAACAACATCTACTGATACATCTTCGTCAATCCGTAGGCGCATCCCAGATCGCGGTCGCTTACTCATCCCAAGTTGCGCGACAATGTTGCGTTCACCCAATATGCGCTCGACGAATATCTCTACGCGACCACCGGTGTCTTTGGTTGCAAAAAGTCGCGCCGGAATGACGCGCGTATTATTGAAAATGAGCAGATCCCCTGGATGCAACATTTTCGTTAAATCGACGAATCGCAAATCTTGGAACTCGCCACTAGTACTATTAAGCGCCAGTAATCGGCTTGCTGACCGCGATCGCGTTGGATACTGCGCGATCAGCTCATTGGGTAGTTCGTAACGAAACGTGGTCGTCTTCATCACGCGCAATCCGGCGCAAACCCCTGTAGGCCCAATCGCGTCATGCTTAACAGCCGCGAGGAATCGGATATACTAGCAGGGTGCTGCAAGGTGGCTCTTGCAGCACCCTGCGTTGGGCACAGGGAAGTGACAACATTCTCCAATCATGCAATCGATTGGAGAATGGAGAAAAGCAAAAACCGCGTTTTTGGTTTTCGAGCTGAAAAAATACAGGCATGGATTTTTTCAGCATCTTTCTGGTCACCTGCCGGGATGGCGGAACTGGTAGACGCGCCGGACTCAAAATCCGGTGGTGGCAACACCATGAGAGTTCGAGTCTCTCTCCCGGCACCACAGCATTACAAGCCCCGAGGAAGCGAGTTCATGTCGGCAACTGACGAAGAGACGCCGCATTGGCGATGATAAGGTATTAGCACTGCTGTCGGCTCCGACAATCATGCGTTTCAAAAACTATGCTCCGGGCCGGGAAATTCCCGTTCACGAACCGCAGCGATAAAGGCCTCGACTGCGGCTTGTATGCTGCCATTCCCCTCCATGAAATTCTTGGAAAATTTTGGGCTGCGCCGCGGATAGATGCCGAGCATGTCTTGCAACACAAGTACTTGTCCATCGCAGTCGGGGCCAGCTCCGATACCGATGGTGGGGATGGTTAATTCGGCCGAGACGTCCTTCGCTAACTCAGATGGAATGGCCTCGAGCACCAATATACTGGCACCAGCCTCCTGCAAATCATGGGCATCGTTGCGCAACCGTTCGGCGGCCGCGTTGTCGCGCCCTTGCACACGGAATCCGCCGAGTTGATGGACCGACTGTGGCGTCAACCCAAGGTGCCCACAGACAGGAATCCCGCGCTCCGTCAAAAACCGCACCGTCCCTGCCATCGTGCGTCCGCCTTCAATCTTAACCACGTGCGCACATCCCTCTTTCATCAAGCGACCTGCGTTGGTAAAGGTCTGCTCCGGACTCACCTCATAACTCAGGAACGGCATATCGGCAACAATAAGCGTACGCTGACAGCCGCTGGCAACACATCGGGTATGGTAGACCATGTCGCTAAGGGTCACGGGTAACGTTGTTTCGTGCCCTTGGCAAACCATGCCGACTGAGTCACCGACAATGATCGTGTCGATGCCGGCGCTGTCGAGAAGGTGTGCAAAACTATAATCGTAGGCGGTAAGGCAAGTGATCTTTTCGCCTGCCTGCTTCATGGACGTTAGAGTCGTAATCGTTACGGGTTTCATCGACCTATAGAAAGTGGATTAAAAAAATGCCGTCCGCTATGGTGCTTGCGAATCTGATCTACTAAAACCTCGAAATCGTCATCATTATCCACGAAGTTTATCTCGGCCGCATTTACTACCAGTATCGGCCCAGCCGAGTAATGATAAAAGAACTGCGTATAGGCATCGACTACTTGCTGTAGGTACTCGCGCTCGATCAGACGTTCATAACCAAGATCGCGCTGTCGAATGCGGGCCATCAGCACATCGACCGGTGCCTGTAGATAAACCACCTGGTCCGGCACCGGTAGATCCAAACTTAAATGCGAGTAGACCTGCTCGTAGAGCCGGAGCTCATCATCATCCAGATTGACACGGGCAAACAGCGAATCTTTATCCAAAAGAAAATCCGCAACACATCCGGGCCGAAACATGTCACCCTGCTTAAGCTGCTGGATCTGACGCGCGCGTTGAAAAAGAAAGAACAACTGTGTGGGTAAGGCGAACCGCGCTCGCGCCTGATAGAACCTATCCAAAAAAGGATTCTCTTCCGGTTGTTCTAACAATGCCTTGCTGCCGAACGCATCTGCCAACCTACGCGCGAGGCTTGTCTTGCCGACGCCGATCGGTCCTTCAATCGCCAGATAACCCAGGCTATCACGATTCATGCTTTAGACTACACCGTTGGTTCCGAAAGTTCGTATTAATCCACTTAGCCGAAGCCCTCAGATGCCTAGACTTTACGAACTTCCCAGGCAGGTTGTGTCGATCTTCTCAATTTTCTGCTCACGACAAGACACCAAGAGCTCGGTGACCTTTCCGCGCCCTGGCACAATGAGGTCTCGGTCCAGCTCCGACAAAGGATACAGAACGAACGCACGTTCGTGGAGTCTGGGGTGAGGCACCGTAACACCCTGAGTGCTCATCACAAATTGATCATACAAAAGCAAGTCAAGATCTAGTATTCGGGGGCCCCACTTTTGTTTACGCTCGACACGCCCGTGTTGCACTTCTATTGCTAGCAAGTGCTCGACTAACATAACTGCATCCAGCTCAGTACTCAGGCGACACACTGCGTTTAAGAAATCTGACTGCTCGGCATAGCCCACGGGCGCTGTGCGATAGAACGAAGAGCATCTTTCTAGGCGAGTTCTCGGCAGCATGCTAAGCGCGGCCTTAGCTGTTCGCAATTGGGCTATCGGATTATCGAGGTTGCTTCCTAGCCCTACATAGACACGCGCGCACCGCGATTTGGATTTACTCATACCCTTTGCCGATTACGTCTCCGGTTTCTGCCAGCGGATAGCTCGCGCACCATAGCTCGGCGCTCCGGTTCTTCAACTTCCTGAAACCGTGTCCACCAATCGCCCAACTCGGATCGTTCCTCGCCAACCTTAATGCGCAACAATAGAAAGTCATAGGCAGCACGAAAACGGCGGTGCTCGAGAAAACGAAAGGGTTGCTTGCCAGTACGGCGGTTAAATCGGGATTGTAACATCCAAATTTCCCTTACGACGGCCGAGAAACGTCTAGGAATCGAGATCCGTTGCGACTGTTGTGTAAGCACAGAGGTTGTGGCTGCTTGTACGGCCTCGTAGCGCGTATGGCCGCGAGCCATATAGGTATCAAGTCGCCGACGCAACGGTTCCCACAACAAGGCGGCGAACAGAAATGCCGGCGTAACCGGTTTGTCCTCTTGAATGCGAGTAT
>LXTK01000102.1 GCA_001643475.1 Proteobacteria bacterium SPGG2
TAAATTTCCGCTGGGACCGCTATGCCTTTAGCTGCGAGGAATCGATCGTCTACACCGCAGTGGGTCGCGGCGAGTTCGAGCCCGGACGCCCGGCCTATATTCGCAAGTACGATTGGCGTGTCAAAAAGATAATTGCCGGGCCCGGCCACTAATCTCGCACGGTTACGAGCCATATTGCACGAGCTCAGCGCAGACGTCGCAAAGATTGCAGCGACAACCAGCATGCAGAAAAGCGCCGCTGGCACCCAAACTGGAGCACAAACTGTTACATCGCATTCGCTTCCGCGGCAGGAGCAAAACTGTTTGAAACCGAATCTCTATACGCTCTCTGCGTGCTCTGCGGTGAAATACGCCGGCGAATCCCTGGGTGCAGTGCAGCAATTTAGCTCTTGAATCCAGGCGGCAAAAACGACCCGTACGGTTGGACAAGCCACGCCGATTAGGATAAGGTCTCTACCCCCAATTGATCCGGTATCGCCCGAATCGCCACGGAGGAGTGCACCACGGAAGGGCAAAATAAGCAAAAGAATAAGAACCGACGGGCCCGTAAGGGCCCGTTTTTATTTGCTTTTTCTATTTGATGGTCGCTCGCGCATGTTTTCGATCGCAACCAAACGATATCTGTGCGCGCTTGGCTTGGGTGCCGGGACAGCGACTTTGGGCTAGTATTTCGCCTGCGATATGGAGGTAAATGACGGTTTGAACGAACCACGAAAAGCGATCGCCCTGATTTCGGGTGGCCTGGATTCGATGCTGGCGGCCCGATTGATTGCTGAGCAGGGGGTACACGTCGAGGGTATTAACTTCTATACCGGCTTCTGCGTCGAGGGACATACCCACGCGATCCGTAATCAACATCGAGCAAAACCCAAACGCAACAATGCCCTTTGGGTAGCCGAGCAACTCACGATAAAGCTCCACATTATCGACGTTATCGAAGAATACAAGGACGTCGTCATAAACCCTAAGCATGGGTATGGCGCGAATATGAATCCTTGTCTCGACTGTAAATCATTTATGGTCGGCAAAGCGCGGCAGTGGATGGAGCGGAACGGATTCGACTTTATTATCACCGGTGAAGTTATAGGTCAGCGACCGATGTCCCAACGGCGTGACACTATGCCGGTGGTGGCGCGTGAATCCGGTGCCTTCGACCGTTTGCTGCGTCCGTTATGTGCGAGGCTACTGCCGCCGACATTACCCGAACGAGAGGGTTGGGTAGACCGCGAAAAACTGTTGGGTATGAACGGTCGCTCGCGCAAACCACAAATTGCACTGGCTAATCAATTCGGTTTTACCGATTATGCACAGCCGGCGGGCGGTTGCTGCTTTCTTACCGATAAACGCTACTCACACAAACTTGCCGACCTATGGCAATCACGCGGCGAGAAACGCTACGATCTCGACGACATTATGCTGTTAAAGGTGGGTCGCCACTTACGCCCGCGACCCAATTTCAAACTTATCGTCGGTCGCGACGATGGCGAGAATAATTTTCTCCACGGTTACCGCCGGCAGCACATTCACATGTTTCCCACCAGTCATAAGGGTCCTTTGGTTCTGCTGAATGGCACGGCCGACGCTAGTGATCTGCAACTAGCAGCACGGCTTACGGCGCGCTTCAGCCAAGGGAAAGAGGACGAAGAGGTAACCGTGGCCGTATGCGATCCAGAAGGTGGCGAGCGGTTAGTAACGGTTCGACCGATGGCGCCGGCGGAGATCCCCAGCGATTGGTATCTATGAATCTACACGAGCTCGATGCCCGAAATCTGCTGTGTCCATTACCCGTCATCCGAGTCCAGGACAAGGTAAAAGGGCTGGCCGCTGGCGATGTGCTCGAAGTAGTCTGCACCGACCCGGGAGTGACCAGCGATATCCCGGCCTGGTGTCGTATCAATGGCCACAAGGTCCTGACCACTCGAACGCGAGACCACGAGATCGTGATCCGCATCGAGGTTGGTTCGCTTGACGGATAGCTACAGTTTGGCGCCAACCCGAGGTCACGCGTCGCCACCAGATCCCGAGGACGAGAGATATCGCGAGACGCTCAGGGTAACGTTAGTCGGATCGATCGTCGACCTGTTTCTCAGTACCGTCAAGATCACCGTCGGCTTTTTCGCTCATTCACATGCCCTCATCGCCGACGGCATTCATTCGCTTTCGGATCTCGCCACCGACGTGCTGGTGATTTACGCCGCTAGACATGGGAGTCGTGGCGCCGACGAAGAGCACCCTTACGGCCACCGACGTATCGAAACCATGGCCACTGTCGGCCTCGGAATCGTATTGATCGCAACCGCGCTTGGTCTCACCGTCGACGCCGTTCGTCGGCTACTGAACCCCGAATTGCTGCTGGTCCCAGGGTTGTGGGCATTGGTGATCGCGATAGTGTCGATCATCACCAAGGAAGGTGTGTATCACTATACGATGCGAGCGGCGAAGAAACATCGGTCCACCATTTTACGTGCGAATGCCTGGCATAGCCGCACCGACGCCCTGTCCTCGGTAATCGTGGTCGTCGGTATCACCGGTACCATGGCCGGTCTTTCTTACCTGGACGCGATCGCGGCTATTGGCGTCGCCTTGATGATCGCCAAGATCGGTTGGGATTTTGGTTGGCAGAGCGTGCGCGAACTTGTCGATACCGCGCTTGACCCCGACCGCGTCGATGCAATCCGACAAACAATCGAGGCGGTCGATGGGGTTGAGGCCCTGCACTCGTTGCGCAGTCGACGCATGGGCGGTGATGCGCTGGTGGATGTGCATATTCAGGTCGACCCGACGTTAAGCGTGTCGGAAGGGCACCAAATCAGTGAGACGGTGCGTGCACAGTTGATCGATGACATCGAAGAAGTCCACGACGTTATGGTGCACATCGACCCCGAGGACGATGAAACGGAAACCCCGACCAGCGCGTTGCCACTGCGCGGAGTCATACAGAAGCGACTGGACAACTATTTTCGCGATATCGAACCGGCACAGCACATTGAAAAGGTGGGGCTACATTACCTAGGCGGCCATATACGCGTCGAGTTGTTACTGCCGTTAGAGGTGCTGCCGAATAAGGCGGCGGTGATATTGTTACGGCGGCGCTTCAACGAGGCGGTGGTATCGGATAGCGACATTACCAGCGTCGAATTACGCTT
>LXTK01000165.1 GCA_001643475.1 Proteobacteria bacterium SPGG2
GCGCTTTTTCAATCGCTCGCGACACGCAATGATGCACGGCGATGACGTCGTTGCCATCGACCTGCTCACCTTCAATCCCGGCCGCGATCGCCTTTTGCGCGAGCGTTTGTGCATGGGTCTGAGCGTGACGCGGAACCGAGATCGCCCATTCGTTATTGCAAACAACCATAACCACGGGCAATTGCCAGGCGCCGGCAATATTTAGGGCTTCGTAGAAATCTCCCTTTGAGGTGGCGCCGTCTCCCAGCGTACATACCGCAACTCTAGGTTGCTTTCGCAGTTTCATCGCGCAGGCGACACCAACTGCGTGTGGCACGTGGGTAGCAATAGGAACGCAGACAGGAAAGTCCTCGCGTGGGCCCACATAGTCCATGCCACGTTCATCACCGCCCCAGTAGAGCAACAGTTCCGTCATGGTCACCCCACGAATGAACATGGCGCCGGATTCGCGGTAAGTGGGTAATAGCACATCTTCAGTACGCATAGCACTGCCAATGCCCACAAAACTCGCTTCTTGCCCCAATGAGGATGCGAACGTGCCGAGTTGTCCCGTACGCTGTAGGGCAACTGCTTTCTTGTCAAAAAGGCGCGTACGCACCATAGCATGATACAGAGAGATGAGATTGGTAGAATCCCTTGCGAACTCGGGTAACTCACCCTTCACTTCACCGTTGTGATCTAGAAATCGCGTGTGGTGAATCTCGAAACTTGCCACCCGTGTCGAGGAGCCTGTGTTTGACCTTTTGTCCTTACGCATCGAGATTATTCTTGTCGGTAGCGGGCAACCTTGATGACCTTAGGTTCTTCGCAGGTGACGCCAATATTGCGTCTACCATGCCGTCGGCCACGTGATGGGGTGCCTCATCCTTTTTCGCGGATTGCTCGAAGATTCGCATTAACGTATCGTAAATTCCGGAAAGTCTTTCGTTAAGTGCGGATTTGTCAGTCACTATCTGAATCACTCCGCCGGCGTTGATCGCATAGTCAGGTGCATACAGTATTCCTCGCTTATGCAGCGCGTCCCCATGACGCGATTCAGCTAGCTGATTGTTAGCCGCACCACCAACGATCTTCGTTCGCAAACGTAAGAGTGTATCATCACTAACCACGGCGCCCAGTGCGTTTGGTGAAAACACATCACACTCGACGTCGTAGATGTCTTCAGGCTCGACCACATCAGCGTCGAATTCATCAACACAGCGCTCGACGGCCGCTTTGTTCACATCACTAACTGTCAATCTCGCGCCACGCTCGTGTAACTGGCTAGCGAGTGGATAGCCTACATGCCCAACCCCTTGGATCGCAACGTGAATACCATCGAGATCCGTTCGGCCCAGTTTGAATTTAACCGCCGCTTCCAGTCCCCGTCGTACACCGACCGCCGTGTGCGGCGAGGGATCATCTGTACCGGCACTGCCAGCTGATGTGCAGGCAACATATTTAGTAGTGCGCGCAATCACATCCATGTCCGCAACACTGGTACCGCTATCGACTGCCGTAATGTAACGCCCGCCAAGCTCGTCGATGAATCTACCGAACGATTCGAAATACGCCTCACGATCGCGGATCGGCGTCGGGCACATCAACACCGACTTGCCGCCTCCCTGGGGAAGGCCCGAGATGGCTGCCTTATAAGTCATGCTGCGCGCGAGTCGCATGGCATCAACGATGGCTGCCTCCGTCGACGGATACGAAAGACAGCGACAACCACCCAGCGCCGGCCCTAAGTGCGTGTTATGGATCGCGATAATCGCGCGTAGCCCGGTAGCGCGGTCGAACTTAAAGTGAATATCGCCAAAGCCCAGGGATAAGGCGTCCTGAAATATATCCATGTCGTCGCCAACGATCGGTTTCAACTCTCTACGAAAATGCGGTTACAGCGATGAACCCAGTGGGACCCATCGCCTTCGTGTCCTAAGTGCTTTTTGTGCTCTTGTGCATGAAGGCTCTTGCTAAATCTATTATAGCTTGTGTCCGATCGACCGTGACACCCACCCGAAGTTCCGATTCGAGTGCCCAAATACTGGATCTACCCAACCAAAGCAATAGCATTTATGCGGACAAGTGAATCTTATCGTACAGGTGTAAAATCAGGTGCGCCCATCTGCGACACTCCATTTGATTTGTCCGACAAGGGCGCTGACCTCCATGCGACCGACAAGGATGTCGGAAGGTAGGACAATGCATGGAGCAATTGCCGAGACGGAGGAAATGCAAAAGGATTGTAGGCCGCTCCTGCGCATCCTGCGCTCGCGGCATTAGTGCGTCCATGCACGTCAGAACATCCGTGCCATGCACGTCAGGACAATCCTTGCCAAAAGCTCGACGGAGATTACCGTGACCGAATCTATTCATAGGGAAAAACTCACCTTCCTAAATCAACAGGGACAGCAACTGGCGGCACTGCTTGAAAGTCCAGAAACCAAGCCTATTGCCTACGCGTTGTTCACACATTGCTTTACCTGCTCCAAAGACATTGCCGCTGCCTCCCGGGTTAGCCGTGCCCTTGCGGCACGTGGTGTAGCCGTCGTGCGTTTCGATTTTACTGGCCTCGGCAACAGCGAAGGTGACTTTGCCAACACCAATTTTTCTTCAAACGTGGCTGACTTGATTTGTGCGGTCGATCACATGCGAGACACCCTGAAAGCGCCGGCCATCCTTATTGGTCACAGCCTAGGTGGTGCAGCCGTGCTATCAGCGGCTGGATATATTTCCGAAGTTCGCGCGGTTGTAACTATTGGTGCCCCGGCCGAGCCTGAGCACATAAGTCACTTATTCGAAGCAAACATCGACGAGATCGAAGAGAAAGGACATGCCGTCGTAAATCTAAGCGGTAGAACCTTTACTATCAGCAAACAATTCCTAGATGACATTGCGACACAGGACCTCAGCGAGCGAATCAGGACGATGCAAAAAGCGCTTCTCATTTTCCATGCCCCGGCCGATGATATCGTTCAGATTGACAGTGCACGCCGTATCTTTGAGGCAGCCAGACATCCAAAGAGTTTTATATCCCTCGATAGCGCTGACCATCTATTGACCCGAAAACAGGACTCCCAATACGTAGCCAACACGATCGCCGCTTGGGCGGGCCGTTATATTCCAGTCGCGGAAATCGCTGCCAAAGATACGACCCGCCCAAAATTGAAATCGGGAGAGGTTTTGGTTAGAGAAACAGACGGCAAGTTTGGGCAAGATGTTTTTACGGATTCACATCATGTATTGGCAGATGAACCTACGCGCAATGACGGACGCGATACCGGCCCCGATCCTTATGAGTTCCTTCTTGCGGCGCTAGGAACTTGCATAAGCATGACGGCGCGTATGTATGCAAGCCACAAAAAACTACCATTAGAAAAGGTCTCGGTAAAACTTAGTCACAGCAGAATCCACGCCGAAGATTGCGAACATTGTGAGACAAAAGATGGGAAGATCGATCGTATCGAAAGCGAGCTTGTTCTTGAAGGCGATCTTACAGCAGAGCAACGCCAGCGCGTGCTTGAGATATCAAACAAGTGCCCAGTACATCGAACTTTGCACTCGGAAATCGACGTGCAAACACGACTCGCATAGGTAACTTGAGAAAAGCGGATTTGCGTTAGTTGGGGCGTGGCAACTTGAACTTTGTTCCACCGTGATCCAGCACCACCCCGTCGTACACGATTGCTTCCAGCCTTATACCACCGTCGATCCGGTCGCCCTTGCGGATGTGACGGTCGTTGATATAGACCAGGTTTTCGGCTTCATTGGCCGAATACAGGTGCACGTTGACTACCATATCCGGGACACCATCACGGAACGCCGCAGGCATCTGCCGTAAGAACGGGATGTCGGCCGGATCCACCTCGGCCACCTCTTCCTGCGTGAAATCATCCATGGTTGGCTCGGCTACTGCGACCGCCATGGTAGCGACCTTAGGTGCGGCCTTGGGAGATTTCGCTTTATTGGCGGAAGTTTGGCGCTTTGTCTTTCGCTTCCCCGAGCGAACCCGGGCCTGCTCCCCCAAATCACCGACATCGGGCCTATCGACATCGCTCAGGGGCGACAGCTCTACACTGCCCGTTACCGCGGTTCGTGACGGAACAGATTTAGCCGAGGCCTGAGCGGCTACTGGCTTAGCCGGCACACCATCATGCGCCCAGAACCGCAGAAGCACCAACGACGCAACAATGACCAACATCAACGCTAGGATTATCGGCCACCAACGACGGTTGAGCGGCGCCGACAGCGTCCCCGTGCTATTCGTGGGAGCCAACATTTCACCGACACCACGTTCTTGTTCCGACTTCTTTAGCGCATCAAGAATATAGGACATAGCTAACTGGCCTTCCGGTCCGGACCCTTCCACAATACCGGCGCTGCCTTCTCCGGATCATAGGTGTTCAACTGTATGAAGGTGAGCCTCCCGACCACGCCGTCTAACTTCAACTGATGGTCACGTTGAAACGCCTTTACCTGTATTTCAAGCTCCCGGTCGAACAAGTCCTTGCCATTGGCTAGCTTCGGCTCACCGTGGTAGCGTGCCAAAATATTTCTTAACCAAACTACTGCCTCGCCGCGAGTACCGCGACGCAACACGCGTTGCTTTGATGACAGCGGCTTCCACAGCAACAAATATTGCCCATACCAGTAGCGATCGATTTCACTGATGGGAATATCATACTCTTGACCGCCAAAATCCGCCGATATCTGATTATCATCTAAAGCGGTAACCAGCACATGGTGTCGCTGACCACTGCCATCGAGCAACTCAATCACCGCGGGACGATTCAGCTGCCGTAAATTATTCCATGTACCGGATCGGAAAATACAACGCAAACCTGCCTTTTGTGCTCGTGTACATCCGGTAGAACCTTTGTAGTCGGCATATACAAGACCCCAACGGGAAAACAGCTGGGTAAAGGCCGATTCGGTATCGGTGTATACGTTCGGACCAGTTAAGATCTGTTCCAGCGTTTTGTCGTTGTCCGCTTTAGCGGGTGTTGTCGTTGACGGTTCAACCATCGCGACTTGATCGGAACTCGATGTCGCTTCGGCATCCGCCGCAATCACCGATAGCCCTGTGCTGATATCAGTGCTACCGGTATCCGCCGACTGCACCGCGGCGAGCTGCGGGCTTTCCGATGCATCTTTCTCGAATAAGGGCGACAATTGCCAACCTATAACGACCAGACCTGCGACCACTGCACCGGCCACCAGCGCCATGGGGCGCGGCAGGAAACGTCTCGGGACCGGATGCCCAACCTGCCCAGCCGCACGCCTAACCAAACTCACATTAGCGTATGCCTTCCCACGTGCATAAGTACCCAGTAGCGCACGATCACAAATAATATTGACAACCCTTGGCACGCCGACTGACAACGTGTGAACCCAACGCATAGCCGGTGCGCTGAAAAGCGGTGTCTTGGCGCCGGCTACTAGGCATCGGTGCAAGATATATTCGGACGTCTCCTTCGCACCTAGCGGGCCCAGACTGTAACGGGCCGTAACCCGCTGAGCGAGCTGGCGCATATCTTCCTGCGCTAACAGGCTATTTAACTCCGCCTGCCCGACGAGAAGAATCTGCAGTAGCTTCTCTTTGCTGGTTTCCAGATTCGTGATCAGGCGCAGTTGCTCCAACACATCGCGGTTCAGGTTCTGCGCTTCGTCGATAATCAAGACTGTACGTCGACCCTTGGCGAAGTTCGCCAACACATGATCATTCAGTGCATCGATCATGTCTTTTAGGGTAGCGTCCTGGGCGTATTCGATGCTTAACTCATCACAGATCGAGCGCATGAACTCATGCACAGACAAAAGCGGATACAGGATCAGTGCTAGTTCGACGGTCTCTGGCAGACGTTCGAGCAACGCCCGAATGAGCATGGTCTTACCCGTGCCCACATCGCCCGTTAGCTGCACAAAACCGCCGCCTTCGGTGACACCGTAAATCAGGTGTGCGAGCGCCTCTTGATGTCGGCGGCTCAAATAGAGAAATCGCGGATCGGGTGCGATCGAGAAGGGATTTTCTTTAAGACCGAAGTAGCGGGTATACATGGCTTATACCAGCCGGGCTGGCCAAGGACGTATTAGGGATGTCTTATAATTCATCATCGCCAGTAAAGGATGACGTGTCAAGGGGCTGATTCAGCGGAGATTTTTCCGATCGCAGGCGCTAGCGAGGCCCGCGACCGAGAGGTATCGCCTGCTGGCACATGTAGTCATGTGCGTACCGGCGGATCACAAGGGTGTGTGTCCACTCCCCATAGCCGTCGCACTAGATCCAGTCTGGCCTTACGAGAGGCTAGGTTTCTTCCTTGCTAGGTTTATGCTCGGCTATGAGCCGCTGCTGAATGTTGGCGGGAACCGCCTCGTAATGGCTGAACTCCATTGAATACGAGCCGCGACCGCCAGTTACCGACTTTAGCTTGGACTGGTAGTTATTGAGTTCGCTCAACGGCACCTGACCAGTAATCGACACCATACCACCGGTTAAGGTCTCCGTGCTGTTGATACGCCCACGTTTGCCCGACAGGTCGCCGGTGATGTCACCCATATTGGCATCCGGTGCACTCACCTGAATCGTAACGATAGGCTCCAAAGTAATGGGTTTGGCCTTCTGCACTGCGTCGACAAATGCTTTCTTGCCAGCGGCGATAAAGGCAACCTCCTTCGAGTCGACCGCGTGATGCTTACCGTCATGGACCGTTACCTTGATGTCCTGCATCGGATAGCCGGTTATCGTGCCCGTCTCCAAAACTTGGCGGACGCCCTTCTCTATCGCGGGAATAAACTGGTGTGGGATGACACCACCAACAATTCCATTGACAAACTCAAAGCCAGCCCCGCGCGCTAGCGGCTCAACCCGCAGATACACTTCACCGAACTGACCCGCACCGCCTGTCTGTTTCTTGTGACGGTGGTGGCCTTCCGATTTCTTACTGATTGTCTCGCGGTACGAAATCTTGGGTGGGCGCGTCTCAACCTCTGCGCCGTGGCGATCCTTCATCTTCTCGAGCATCACGCGCAAATGCAGATCACCAAGACCGCGGATGACCGTTTCGTTCATAGCTGCGTTGTGCTCAACCACGAAACAGGGATCTTCCGCTGCTAATTTCTGTAGGGCACTGGCAACCTTTTGCTCGTCTCCGCGTTGCTTAGCCTGGATCGCCAGGCCGACCATGGGTGTGGGTAGCTCCATCGGACGAAGATGATAATGGTCTTCGTCATGGGAATCATGCAACACGGCATCGAAGTGTATCTCGTCGACCTTTGCCACCGTGCAAATATCACCCGGTACGCCACTGTCAATCTCCAGATGTTCCTTGCCTTGAAGTTTGAACAAGTGCGCTACCTTGAAAGGTTTTCGGCCGTCGCCGATATAGAGTTGTGTGTCTTTGGCGATGGTTCCCTGGTGAATCCGAAAGATTCCTAATTTGCCAACAAACGGATCCACTGAAACCTTAAAAACATGGGCAAGAACGTGCTTGTCAGGATCCGACTCGGCCGTGACGGGTTCTGTGTCGTCGCCTTCACCTTTAAGAAAAGAGGGTGGGTTAGCCTCTTTGGGATTCGGCATGAGCTTGGCCATCACATCTAATAGCTCGGAAACGCCAACCCCAGAGATGCCTGAGACAAAACAAATAGGAATCAAATGGCCCTCACGCAATGCCTTCTCGAAGGGCTCATGCAGTTGTTCCGGGTTAACCTCGCCCTGGTCGAGATACAGTTCCATCAACTTCTCATCGACCTCAACAACTTGATCAACGATTTGTGTGTGGGCCTCCTCGACGGAGGAAAAGTCAGCGCTGCCGGAAGGATTGAAAAAACAATCGACCACCGCCTGACCGCCATTGCTAGGCAGATTTATGGGCAAACACTCCCTGCCAAACGTCTCACGAACATTCTCGAGCAACGCCGGCAAATCCACATCATGGGCATCGATCTTATTGATAATTATCATGCGGCAGAGTTTGCGGTCAGCCTCCTCCGCCTCGAAGTCCGTCACGGTGGTCCCCTTATCGACGCTTCCTGGGGCGTTAATCGCACCACCCTTATGCAATAGCGCCTCGGTGAGCGTGGTCTTGCCGGCTAGGGCGTGACCAACCAGGGCAATATTGCGGATATCCTCAGTTTTATAGGTGGGCATGGGTACTGCCTCCTCCATCTGACCGCCACGGATGGCGGGAATGCAAAGGGATTGTCGGCCGCTCCTGCGCATCCATGCGCTCGCGGCATTAGTG
>LXTK01000298.1 GCA_001643475.1 Proteobacteria bacterium SPGG2
TATCGTGGCCTGAAAAGAAGCCGTCCGGATCGCTGTAGAGCTTGTGAAACCCCGAACTTGAGTAGTGCTTATCGTACACACAAACAACGTTACCTGCTTTCTTGACGGCAAACGCGGTGCATTCCCGAAAAATCTTGGCGAGAAATTTTTGCTTGCGCTTTTCTCTGGCCGAATCAACACAGGCGCGGAGAAACAGTGTATCGTGGTCGCCCACAGGCCAGCGTCTGTGGGCCTTGTAGTTGGCTAGAACAGCCGATGCATATTGATCATATCGCGGATCAAATTGAGCCAATAGAAGACCAAGATTTCTCAGGGCGGTTCGCTTGGGCACTGCGCGCTCAGACACACGCATCTTAGCCGCGTCGATGCTATAGATATTGCTGCCAGAAATAAGAAAGTTGCCTAGATGTAGGTCCTGCTGCAGGATTCCCGCCTCGTGTTGTGCCGCCAGTGTCTCAGCAAGTATTCGCACAAGGCGTTGCCTCTCCTCCTCGCTAGTAATGCTACGCCATCGCTCGACAAATGTGTCTGCGTCCAGCAACGCCTCTACTATCAGTACGTAGCCCTTTGGATCGCGCACCGCCCCTGCGTGTAGCAGCGTCGGCGATAGTAGGTTTCGTGCGGCAAGCGCTTTGATCCTCTCCTTCTCGCGACACCAGTGCCGGTGCGCGTGCCGCGGGTCGAAAAATAACTTCACGAACACTTCTTTCTCATTCCAACGGGCGAGGTAACTCGCACGTTTGTTCGGAACCACCCGAACCGGTTGCAGACACTTTATCTCCCTACCAGCTCCATCACGGTCCGCAAGATACAAACTAGTTGCCTCGCCTGGAGACAGCATAGTACGACAGTTATGCTCTGCTTGCGTCAACGGGCTCCCCTGGTGCCAATTTTAGCTGCCTAGAAATTATCGCTGGCAATTTCGGCGTCGTCCCGTGTTGTTGTCGGTATAATCGAACCGCCCTCGTAAGCACCTTACTCCAAAAGGCTCTATCTGATCGCATAATATTACCCAGTGACTCGTTGCGGTAGTGTTGCATAAACCGAAACAAGTCAGTCGAGGTCAAACCTAAATCCATACTCGAGAAGAATACACCCGCGATATCCTTCACAGCCCAACGTTGTGGCACGCGTTTGCGAATTTGCATGCGATGCAGATCTATTACATAGAGAGTCAGATTGTCTAGTGATAGTCCAGTTTCTTCAGACAGGTCCAACAACAAATGGCAAAGATAAAAGTCGCGGTGGTTTATGCCGTTAGTGTGTAACCGGCGTCCAATCTCGGCAATTTTTCTAATGATCGCGCGCTTTAGCTTAATTCTTTCGTCAAAATCTTCGGCGGCTAAGAATTTCGGTGCCCACTTTTCCAGAGATTGAGTATCATGTAGCGCGTCGGTAACAACAAACGATTTCCTTGTTGCAGGGTTAATTCCCTCCTCGCCGTAAGCAGCAATTCTCATGGTCTTTAGACCGATGCTTTCTAGGGCGCGAATCGCCCGCCACTCGGTCTTGGCGCTGATCACAGGCACGCGGAACGATAGTAGTTTCCTGGCAATTCCTTTCCAACCAAAGCCCCAATGACTCTTTATAAAGAAAGTCCGTCCGCCCCGCTGAAACTTGAGCGTGCGTCGGCTGGGAAATGCTTTGAAGACTTCACCGTCGATCTTGAGGAAATCCGCGACGCGATGTTCGCGTGAGAACAGTAGCTTTAAGTCTTCCCGAATATAGATCACCGATTGCCCCGGTTTCTGGCCGCCCGCGCGATAATGACATCAGCGGCTTTTTCAATAAGGCTGTAGAGATCCGTCCTCTTACAATAGATGAGACCGTTTCTGCTCCATTCCGAGCGTTTTTCAGAGGCCAACATCTCGGCAAGCATCTTGTTTAGAGTATCCTGCTGAAACGGGGACGGGCATATCATGCCCGCACCGGCGCGGTCTACATGAAAAGCAAAACCACAATTGGCCGTCACCAGTACAGGCAATCCACATACCATGGCTTCTACAATCGTCGTGCCCGTGTTTTCAGTATACGCCGGGTGAATAAGTAACTCAGCGGCACAATAAAATGCCGATATGTCCTCGCGAGCGGCTATGAACACTACGTGATTATCAACGCCTAGCCTTCGCGCGAGTCTAACAAATGGCTTCGAGTTGTCATCACCTATGACGACCAGCTTGCTCTTTGTTCTCAGTTCTGGCGGCAGAGCAGCCAGAGCGATAATCATCCGATCTACCCCTTTTCTCACAAACCAAGACCCCACGTGCAGAAGCATGTAATCATCGGATAGTAACCCAAGGCCACGGCGCAGATCTGATCTAGCTTGCGGTGTTGGCACGCTTTCTACTAGCCGATCCTTGTTGATTCCAGGGGGAAGCAGATGAAAACGATTTAGATTTGTTCCATAGTAACTAATGAACTTATCTTGTTCCTCGTGCGCAATGAGGAGAATTTCAGTACCTCTGTCGGCGGCGAAAACTGCTTCCTCAAGTCTTTTCAGAACTTTGTAGCGAGGTAACAATTTATAGATAGGACCTCTGTTTGCGTCCGCGTTAGCCGCATAACATGGGTCGCCACCGTAGTACACGTCGAGACCGGGGATCTTCGTAGAGCCAGTGACGCAGTCAAATCCACTCTTGGCGATCATCTCGCCTACTTTGAAACCGAGCCGTTTTTTAGTGCCGTGGTTGGTTAGCGCCCAAATGTGAAGCAGGTGCACTGTTAGTTCATCGGGTATGTTGCCGTCCCACTCGCGAGTAAAAACGTGCACATCGTGTCCCTGGCTGGCACATTCGCGCGCTATACGTAGTAACGAACGTTGCATGCCGCCAAACTCGAAATAGCGATCCAATACAAATGCAAGTCTGTATCTACACACGCCGAAATACTATCGCCTAAAGCAACCAGTGGGTAAAATAGTGAAGGATGACTGACGCAACACTATCATTTCAATTGCAGGCAATTCCGGGTCATCTAAGGTTGCCGGTTGAGGTGCTGCAGTACATACGCCGGCTTCAGGTCACGCAGACACTTTAAGTGTCCTAGTGGGCATTCGCGCTGGTAACAGGGACTACAATCAAGCCCCAGGTACAGTATCGTAGCGCGCGGATGAAGTGGTGGGTTAT
>LXTK01000296.1 GCA_001643475.1 Proteobacteria bacterium SPGG2
CATCGGACTCGTGGGTGAATCGGGCTGCGGTAAATCCACCGTCGCCATGGCCATCATGCAGTACATGGGTTCGAACGGTGGCATCAAAAGCGGCAGCATCAAGTTCAAAGGTGTAGAGCTAAACGAGCTGAGCGAAGAGGAGTTGCGCCAGCTCCGCGGCTCCGAAATCTCAATGATCTACCAGGAGCCGTTCGCAGCTTTGAACCCCAGTCTTACCATCTCGTCCCAGCTAATAGAAGTACCTATGACCCATGAAGGCGTAACCGCAACCGAGGCGCACGAACGTGCGGTCCAGGTGCTCAGCGATGTACGCCTGCCGGATCCCGAGCGCATCCTCGCCGCCTATCCGCACCAGCTTTCCGGTGGTCAGCAGCAGCGCGCGGTGATCGCCATGGCGCTATTGTCGAAGCCCTCGCTGCTGTTGCTTGACGAACCGACGACGGCGTTGGACGTGACGGTTGAGGCGGGTATCGTCAAGTTGATCGCCGATATCAGTAGAAAGTACGGTACCTCGCAGATCTATATCTCGCACAATCTGGGGTTAATCCTGGAAGTCTGCGATCGTGTGTTCGTGATGTACTCCGGGGAAGTGGTGGAGGAAGGCACTATCAATTCGCTTTTCACCTGGCCTAAGCATCCCTATACCCATGGACTGTTTGGTTGCATTCCATTGCCGACCGCCGACAAGAACGCGGCGCCACTAAAGCCGATTCGCGGTCAGTTGCCGCTTCCCCACGAACGCCCGCGCGGTTGTAACTACGGTCCTCGTTGCGACTACTTTGAAGAGGGACGCTGTGACGACAAGAATATTGACATGACATCGGTCACCGGCACCGGTGCCACCGATCACCGGACACGTTGTTTGCGTTGGCAAGAGATTGATTATGGGAAGCAAGTGGCCCACGGCGAGGTGAAGCCGCCGATGGAGATCGGTGACAAGGTTCTCGAAGTTAACAACATGCAGAAATACTACGAGATACATGACCGATCCATCGCGGCGCTGATCGCTGGTAAGACTGTCAAAATGGTTAAGGCCAACGAGGCCATAGACTTCGACGCGCGGCGCGGCGAGACCGTAGCTATTGTCGGCGAGTCCGGTTGCGGAAAGTCGACGTTTGCTAAGGTGTTAATGGGTCTCGAGACTGCGACCAGCGGCGAAGTGCTTTATGAGGGTAAGGACATCTCTCACATACCGGTACGGCAGCGCGATCCCAAACAGATCGGCTCGCTGCAGATGATATTCCAGAACCCGAGCGACACGCTCAACCCCAGTCATACCATCGGCAGCCAAATTGGTCGCGTGATCAGTAAGTTCGGTGTCGAGAGCGATAAAGCGAAGATTCGCGAGCGCGTGCTTAAGTTACTAGATGTGGTCAAACTACCGCGCGATTTCTATTTCCGTAGACCGCGCCAACTCTCCGGCGGCCAGAAGCAACGTGTCGGCATAGCCCGTGCCTTCGCCGGTAATCCATCGATGGTGATTGCCGATGAGCCGGTGTCGGCGCTCGACGTGTCGGTGGCCGCTGCCGTCATCGAACTGCTCATGGAAATCCAACGCGAGCACAAGACCACGCTGCTGTTCATCAGCCACGATCTGAGCATAGTGCGTTACCTGTCGGATCGCGTCGTGGTCATGTACCTGGGACAGATTATGGAGCGTGGTACGACCGACGAGATATTCGCCCCGCCGTATCACCCCTATACCGAAGCGTTGTTGTCGGCGGTACCGATCGCCGATCCAGAAGTCACGAAGCGTGAAATCGTACTCGAAGGCAATCTGCCGAGCGTATTGGATCCTCCCAGGGGCTGTCCCTTCTGCACTCGTTGTCCGCGCAGAATCGGCAAGATCTGCGACGACGAACGGCCGCCAGTGCAGATGGCAGCGGATGGGCATGCCATCGCCTGCCACATCCCGCTCGAAGAGCTGCGTAAGATCGAGCCGGTGATCCACGTACCACAGCGAGACGAGCGCATTCACGTCAAGCAAGCAGCCGGTGCAGCTGGAGATTGATGATTCGTGATTTGGGTCCGAAAAAGTCCGAAAACGGGATCAGGCTTGCGATTATGTGATTACAAAGGAGGCGCAACCCTTTTCTAGCCCGCTTTCCACCATAGCGAGCGTCTTCTATTGAACCCCACACGGATGGTCCGCACCTTTAACAAAGCTCATATACTGACTTTGCCAACTCAAACATCTCATCATTAACAAGAACAGACTATTTTTTGCGGGCTGCTTGAACGCCGATTTGTAACTACCCCTCACGGCGCAGACCTGAAATGGCGGCTTGTTACATTGCTGCAAGGTTGGTGGCGGTGAGATTATCCTTAAATTGTTCTCTTAGACCTCTAATATTAGGTCTGTTTCCGACCCTCGTCGTTCGGAGATAATTCTCTGATCAGTTAATGAAGCTTCGATATCATTTTTGAAACTTATCGAATGATGTCGAAGCCCCCATCAAATATCTAGACGACGTAATGTTCGTTGGGATACTCGGCGAAATACCGGTCTCTTCTGTCGACGATTACGGTCACAATCTTTGACCCTTTTTTCATTGTTTTGGCCATTGCGATAGCCGCGCATACGTTGGCTCCTGATGACATGCCGCAGTACAGGCCTTCTTCCCGGCATAATCTGTCGGCCATTTTCTTGGCATCGGCATTTTCGATGGTGACCTCATTGTCCATAACGTTACTTTCAAGAAGATCTTCAATCAGAAACCTTAATTTGGGACCACCAAACTTTTCCAGGGCCTTGTGAACGGCTCGGGAACGTACCCATTCAATTCGGGGATCATCTGTTGGCACAACACCGGCGACCTTCAATTCGGGAAGTTTTTCCTTCAGGGTTTGGGCCACACCGAGAAGGGTGCCTCCTGTCCCTACAGAAGCCACCCAGCCATCAATTTGTCCGTCCATCTGTTCCAAGATCTCTCTCCCCGTATACTCCCGGTGAGCCCTTGTGTTATCAACATTGCACAATTGGTTGGCCCACCAATTTGACGAGTCGCTTTGTTGCAGGTCGTAGCACTGTTTCATTCGAATGGCTACAAAGGTGGCGGCTCTTTCTACTCCTTGCAACTGATCGGCATTTTCCATGTGCTTGTTCAAATCGATCGGAGTCACATTGGCGCCATAGAGTCGGGCAATTCGGATCCGATCCGCTGAATCATAGGCACTGGAAAGCTGCGCGGGCAAAAAGATTTGAACCTTATAACCCTTCACGTTTCCCACAAAGGACAAGGCCGGCCCCGTATTCCCGGTGGACTGATCAACAATTGTTCCACCAGGTTTGAGCTCACCTCTTTTCTCAGCTTCCTCAATCATGCAAAGAGCCATACGATCCTTGATACTCCCCCCAGGATTTGTGAACTCACATTTGACGTAGATATCCACTCCCAGCGAATCCGTAACATGATTCAGCTTGAGTAAAGGAGTGTTTCCTATATTGTTAAGAATCGTCACCTTTTCGGTCATCTTTTCATCCACCTTTCGAATCAAATCAAAAATCGCTGGAGATTATGCGATATAGGTCGTATAAGGAGAACTGTCGAAATGGAGAAGCGAATAACTAGTGGTATTTCGCTTTATAACTTCGACTCCAAACTACCAGAAAACGCAGTTATTGAAAGGAGTTAGGCCTAAATGGATCAACCGATGACAATGGATTACATGAGGGGGTGGATGATGGACAATTGGCTAGCCTTTAGCGGAGCCGGGATTCTCATTTTGGTTTTGTTGGTGATTTACTATGTTCTGCTGGTGCGGGCGGTGTTAGACATGCTGCGCCGAAAAGCAAACACGGCGTTGTTGGTCTTTGCGATGTTGGGGCTGATACCCTTTCCGCCGTTGATTATCCTCGGGGTCTTAATGATTATTATTTGGACCCTGCATAGACGAACGGGAGCCAAAACCTCCTAAAGTCGATCAAGTGAAGTCCA
>LXTK01000239.1 GCA_001643475.1 Proteobacteria bacterium SPGG2
CGTCGAACGTATTTCCATGGCATTGGAAATGACATGACTAACGTTGGCGTTGAAGGCCTTACCGCGAAACGCGCTCCCTGGCACCGGATCTCCATTATCAGTACTAGAGACACTTAACGCATAGTCGGATTCGCCATACGCACCTTTGGCTCGCAAAAGCACACGACTATATCCAAAGCCGCCTAGCGCGAACTCAACGTCTTCCGCCGACTGCCTGCCCCCTCGCCGCGTAATAATGTTGATTACACCACTCACCGCGTCAGCACCGTGGACAACCGACACGGGTCCACGCACAATTTCGATGCGTTCAATGTTGTCGGTATCCAGGGTAGCGAAATCGAAAGACCCACCACGGCTATTTGTCGGGTCGTTTATCTTAATCCCATCAAGTAGGACGAGTGTAAAGTTCGGGTCACCGCCACGCACATATACCGAGCTAACGTGGCCGCGCCCGCCGGGTTGGTCAATATGCACGCCCGGCACTTGTCGCAAGAGTTCGGTCACGCTACTTGCCTGAGTTGCCTCAATTTGTTCGCGGCTGATAACGGTTACGCTTGCCGGCTCCCGAGAAAGATTAACTGGTATAATAGTTGCCGTTACCGCCACCGGTTCGAGGATCACGGCAGAATTGCTTTCGGATGGTTGTTCCTCAGCCCCAGCGTGGATAGAGGTTACCCCCATCGATGCGAGCGGAACGGAGATTAAGCAGATAGCCGACAGATGCAGATTAAGCGGTCTTAATGGCGTGCGCAGCAGCATCGCGTAGGACGGTCGTTGGCACCGCGCCCATAAGCGTCCGCTTGCCGAACACGAAGGCAGGGGTACCGGTTACCCCTAATTGGCCGGCCATGGCCAGGTTTGACTGCAGGCGCTGTTCATAGCGTTGCTCCTGCCAGGCGCGTGCTACCGTATCTTCTGGGACATTTGCCTGCCGTGCCAGCATGTGTAAGACGTTTTCATCGCCAATGTTTTGGCCTTCACCTAAATAGGCCTCAAACAATCGGTCATGCAACCGATAGAAAACCTTACTACTGACCTCCTTTGCTGCCTCCGCTAGTAGCAGCGCCTTATGCGAATTAGTGGTAAATGTCCGCTCGACGATAAGCAGGCCCTCTTCGATCGCCATCTGCTTTAGGTTCGCCATCATTTGCCGCCACTGTTCCGGCGGATATCCCAGTTCCTCCACCGGCCGCCCCGCCGTCGGATTGTCGGGGTGAATCTCCATAAACGCCCAATTGACGCACATGTCGAAATCCTTTTGAAGGCTGCGCAGTCTTGCAGAGCCCACGTAACAGAACGGACAGATGTAGTCCGAGAACACTGTCACCGATAGTTCGGGCTTATTGACCACGCCTATGCCTTTAAGTGGGTCGATTGGGGCGTCGGTTAATCGCGTAACTCCCTACCTTGCCGACGAACGGAAGAATTAACATCCAATGCAGGCGCGTAACCTTGGTGTCACGGTACTGCGTGAGTCCAATCGTCATATCGTCGTGACCGGCAGCCGGCTGATCTCGATAAGTGCCGAAAATACGGTCCCACCAAGGTAGGTTGAAACCAAAATTGCTGTTGGTCTCATGTGCAACAACTGAATGGTGCACCCGGTGCATGTCCGGCGTAACAACAAATAGTCGCAGATATCGGTCAAGATTTATCGGCAGACGCACATTGCCGTGGTTAAACAATGAAGTCCCGTTTAATGCGACTTCAAAGATCACCACCGCCACCGCGGGTGGCCCTAATAGCATGACTAGCGCCATTTTTATGCACATCGAAAGGATTATTTCTATTGTATGGAAGCGGACACCCGTAGTGACGTCGAAGTCCAAGTCCGCATGATGAACCATATGCAAACGCCAGAACATCGGTATCGCGTGAAACATGACATGCTGCAAATAAATCGCCAGGTCTAACAACAACACGGCCAAAAGAATCGCAACCCAATGCGGCAGCACAACATTGTTCAATAGACCCCAGCCCCTCTCCTCTGCCAACAACGCCAGACCCACCGCTAGGATCGGTACTCCAAATATTTGGAGGGCACGCAATACAATTGTATTGATAGCAACCAAGCCCAGGTTGCTAAACCAGCGTATCGATCGGGCAACGGTGGGACGACGACGTGGTGCGAGATGCTCCCAAATCGCCATTAATACCAAGATGCTAAAGAAGAACCCAAGCCTCACGGCAGGCTCGTGCTCCATAACAAGATCCATGGAGTACCTATGCTAGCGGCTAGTATGCACTGCGTGTCCCCGCAAACAGATTAACGTGCGCCATCACGCTGCTGTTTAGGAGTATAAAGCACCAGATCATCGACTCGACTAGCCAAGGGATCGTGGTTGGCCGGTTCGGCGGGCTTGGGACTCGCGGTCTCTCGCGCAAGGATCTGATAACAAGCGTCACGGAACGTCAAAATCACTTCTTCGCTACGAGAGTCGCGCGCCAGCCTCGCCGTTTCGTCGATCGCTCGAATCAGACCCGCCTTGGTGTCGGGCGCCTGTTGCATTGCCCTCAGACCCTCGGTCACGACCATGCCTAAGGCCAGCACTGCCTGTTTTATCAACGCGGCCTTTAACGGCGTAAGTGGCAAAGTCAGGTCCAAACCGCTCACCGTAGGTCGGAGGTACCCACCTTCAGCCAGAGACTTTAAAGTAGACGCGATGTTTCCTAAGCCCGCGCATTTTCGCTGTAGGTTGGCAACCGTCGACCTACCATCAACAAGAATCAGAACAGTGCGGAGTCTTTGACGCAGGCCGAAACTTCTGGTTGCAAGTTCGTGCTCGCCCTTTCGGGTCCTTGCAAAAACGATCCTTCTATCCATCCCTCTGGTCCCAAGCTAGCTCCACCCGAGACGCTGGTTACCATTACCCGCGCCCGTGATGGGGTGTCCCAACAAAACCGCAATTCCCTATCAAATATGCGGGTTAACCGCCCCCACCGTACGCCATCGAAGTGCCACATCTGACCACATTCTGCCGTTGAGCGTCTACTTCCCAAGTCCGGTACAGCTGTTCCTAAATAACACCAAATGACGCGAAGCGCCTGATTATTAGCTGTTTTTCGGTGGGTTGCAAGGGATATGGCATGAATCTTGTTTAGTATTTGTCTTAGTTAGCCG
>LXTK01000083.1 GCA_001643475.1 Proteobacteria bacterium SPGG2
GAGCCGGTGCCGGCAGTAGTCGGTATGGCAATAATCGGGGCGATACCATCGGTCTCCGCCGCCTTCCAGTTATCGCCGACATCTTCAAAATCCCACATCGGTTTCTGTTGACCGGCCATCAATGCGATCGCCTTGCCGGTATCGAGTGCACTGCCGCCGCCGAACGCAATCACCCCATCATGACCGCCATCGCGATACTGTTTCAGGCCATCGTCTACATTGCGGCCGATAGGGTTGGATTTCACGTCGCTGAACAGGCCGGTGCTGATGCCTTGTGCTTGATTGCTGGCGATCGCCTCTGGCACCATCGGCAGGCGCGCGAGCCCCGGGTCGGTGACGACAAGCGGTTTCGTGATGCCGAGTTCGCGGCAGGCGTCGCCGAGTTCAGCGATGCGGCCGACACCGAATCGCACCGCGGTGGGAAAATTCCAATTACCCTTGAGTTCAGGTTTATCGTTCATTTTAAGTTGCCGTTCGCAGATGAAAGGATTTAGGTCGGGTGAGATGTTCGTAACCGACCGATGACAGGGTACAACCCCGGCCGGAATCTTTGACGCCCACCCACGCCAACGCCGGGTCGAGGTAGTCGGCGCGATTCATGAACCATGTGCCGGTGTTAACACGATCACCGATGTCGATGGCGGCTTGTTCATCTTCGGTCCAGATCGATGCGGTAAGGCCATAGCTACTGTCGTTCATAAGGTCTATTGCCTCCTTATCAGAGTGTACCTTCATGATGCCGACGACCGGCCCAAAACTCTCTTCGGTCATGACTCGCATGTTATGGTCGACGTCGACCAAGACCTGTGGCGCGAGATAGGGTGTGCCCGGCTTATTGGCTGGGAAAAGACTGCTATCGATCAGTGCCCGCGCGCCGGCGGCAACCGCCTCGTCGCTCTGCTTACGTACAAAGTCAGCCGCCGACGTACGCACCAAGGGCCCAAGATTAGTCTCCGGCTCCAGTGGATTGCCTAAACGGTATTGCTTCGTCAGATCGACAAAACCCTCGACGAAGGAATCGTAGACCTTTTCATGAACGTAGATTCTCTCGGTGGCACAACACGACTGGCCAGAGTTAAAGAATGTGCCGTCGACCGTGTTCTCGATGGCGTGTGCAAGGTTTACGTCGGGTCGCACATAGGCTGGGTCTTTGCCGCCAAGCTCAAGACCGGTGCCGACAAAACGTGACGATGCCGCCCGCTGGATGCTATGGCCACCACCGACCGATCCCGTAAAGGCAACGAAATCTATACGCGGATCTTTAATGGTTTGTTCAGTGCTGGCGTGATCCAGGTGCAATACTTGGAACACGCCTTCCGGGAGGTCTGCTTCTTTAAAGCATTGTGCGAAGCGCTCACCACAAAGCGGTGTTTGCGAAGAGTGTTTCAATATGACTGCATTGCCGGCCATGATTGCCGGTACCACACTGTTGACGGCGATCAGATAGGGATAGTTCCAGGCAGCAACCGTTAATACCACGCCAAGTGGTTCGCGCCGAATAAAGCGTGTAAAGCCTGCCTTTGGCTCGGTTTGCACATCGGCAAGCGCCGTTGGCGCGATATCGATCATGTGGCGCGCGCGTTCTTCGAAACCACGCACCTCGCCAGGGACCGCACTAACCGGTCGGCCCATTTGCCAAGTCAGCTCGGGGGCGATTTCATCGGTTTTAGCGACGAAGGCGTCGGTGAATCGCGTACAGTACTGGGCACGCTCGGCGATGGGCACATTTCTCCAAGCCGTTTGCGCCGCAGCCGCTTTGGCAAGTGCAGTAGCTATCTCTTTAGCCGATGCATAAGGACGCTCGGCGTAAACACTGCTATCGACGGGAGAGATGGTTTTTTGGGTTGCGCTCATTGGTTTTCCTGGCGATGTTGAGCCAGAGATTCTAGCCTAAATCGCTTTTCCTAGAGAGTCTGAATTGTGGTGCAATAGCAACCAGCGACAGCAAGGCTTAAAAGCGCGTTGATTATCAAGCATGAAGGCATCGATTTTTTCGCCGCAACCGTCGTTTGACCCTTGGTGGTGGGAAGCGGCACCGCCGGCGGCTACGATCGTTAGGGATGTACCCAGTGCCGCCGATGTCGCCATCATCGGTGCTGGCTATACCGGGCTTTCGGCTGCCCTGACTCTGGCGCGTGCGGGCCGCAGTGTGGTCGTGCTCGATGCCGGTGATCCTGGTGAGGGCGCCAGTAGTCGTAATGGTGGCATGTTAGGTAGTGGCCACAAGGTGAGTTTCGCGGCTATGTCTGCACGTTATGGCCACGCCACTGCGGTGGCGATTATTAAAGAGGGTTTGGCCTCACTTGTGTATACCGTCGATCTTATTCGACGGGAAGACATTAATTGTCACTTTTCTCAGACGGGAAGATTCCGCGCCGCGTTTAATGTCAAGCACTATGACAGCCTGGGGCGTGAAGCCGATTTCCTGCGCAAGGAGCTTGGGGTCGAAGTCGACATGGTGCCTAGGGCCGAGCAACACCGCGAGGTTGCTACCGATGTCTATCACGGGGGCTGTGTCTATCATCAACACGGCACGCTACATCCGGCGCTATTCCATAAAGGTCTTCTCGATCGGGTCGTGGCCGCTGGCGCCACGGTCATCGGGCGCACGCCGGTGACTACAATCGAGCGCATTAACGGCAGTTTTTCAGTGATTACCGATCGCACGCCGTTGACGGTAGGAAATGTAATTGCCGCTACTAACGGTTATACCGGTACGGTTACACCGCAGCTGAGGCGTCGAGTAGTACCGGTACCGAGTTTTATTATTGCTACCGAGCCACTTTCTGCCGAGACCATCAACGAATTGATACCAAATGGCCGCATGATTGTTGAGACCCGTCGCTTGCATTGCTATTACCGAATCTCTCCCGATGGTCGTCGTATGTTGTTTGGCGGACGGGCGTCGTTGCTACCCATGGATACGCGTAAGAGCGCCAAGCGCCTGTATGACATAATGGTCAAGTTATTTCCACAGCTCGCCAACGTGAGAATCAGTCATTCGTGGACTGGCTTCGTTGCCTTCTCTAGGGACCATTTGGCACACATTGGTGTCAACGACGGCATCCATTTTGCGATGGGTTACTGCGGTTCGGGTGTGGCGATGGCGCCGTATCTTGGTTATAAGACGGCCCAAAAAATACTTGGGTCACCGGAAGGGAAAACGGCGTTTGATGAGACGAAATTCGCGGCCATTCCCTTGTACCGTGGGCATCCCTGGTTCCTGCGTTTTCTTGACCCTTACTATCGCATCACCGATCTATTCGAATGACGCAATGCACTAATTGCGATTGGTTCGGGCAACCGTAGGTTGCGAAGCCATATAGCCCTGAACTTGTGCGCGTTGCTCGCTAGTCATATGCACGCCGGCCTTGGTTCGTCGCCATAGTATGTCGTCGGCGGTTTGTGCCCACTCTTGCTCGATTAGATAGTCGACCTCCCGGGCATAAAGCCCGGCGCCGAAGTGTTTCCCAAGCACCTCGACCTCACGAGTGTCACCGAGGAGTTCTCGGCTTAGCGTACCGTAACGGTGAGCGAGATCATTGAGTAAGCTCCCTGGTAGCTTGGGATAGCTGTGGCGTAGTTCATCAGCCAGGGTATTCATATCACCGTTTGGAACATCACCGCCGGGAAGGGTGGCAGTATCGGTCCAGCTTGCACCCATGTGCGGTAAGAATGGCCTGAGTTTGGCCAGTACCTCTTCCGCCAGATGTCGGTAGGTCGTGATCTTTCCGCCATAGATCGTAAGAACTGGAACCCTGTTGCCTACCGTATCTAGGTCCAGGATGTAGTCACGTGTGATTGCCGATGGGTCGGTAGTCTTATCATCGACTAATGGTCGAAGACCGGCATAGCTCCACACAACGTCCTCGAGTTTGGCGGCATTCTTCATATAGCGTGCAGTGGCGCGACAAAGGTAGCTGATTTCATCGTCGGAAATGCCGACCTTCTGGCTGGGGTCGTCTTCAACCGGTGCCTCGGTGGTGCCGATCAGCGAAAGCCCACGTTCATACGGGATCACGAAGACTTGGCGTCTATCGTCGTTTTGCAAGATATACGCGTGTGCCTCATCGTGGAGTCGCGGTACAACAATGTGACTACCTTTAACGAGTCGGATGACTTTTCCCGGCGGTAGCCCCTGGGTGGATTGTCGCACCCTGGTTACCCAGGGTCCTGCGGCATTGATCAATACGCGGGCGTGAGCGTGGTGGCGCTCGCCGGTCACCCGATTTTCGAGTGCAACGCGCCATGTATCGCCAGTCACTTCAGCCCCGGTGCCCGCGGTACGTACCATAATTTTGGCGCCGGCATCGGCGGCCCCACGTGCGTTGGCGATGACGAGTCTGGCATCATCGGTGGTGCAATCTGAGTAGACAAAGCCCTTGCGAAACTCTGGCTTGAGGCCGGCCCCAAGTTTGTCATTGCGCAGATCTACGCCGTATGAGCCCGGCAAACTCAGGCGTCGCGTCAGGTGGTCGTAGAGAAACAAGCCTATACGGATCATCCACGCTGGGCGCAATTCGGGTGCGTGTGGCAGCACAAACCGCAGCGGCCGGACCAGGTGTGGTGCGATACGTAGTAACACCTCGCGTTCGGCCAACGACTCCCGTACCAGACTAAACTCATAGTGTTCGAGGTAGCGCAGTCCGCCATGGATTAGCTTGCTGCTGGCCGATGAAGTGGCGCCCCCTAAGTCGGCCTGCTCGCACAGGGCTACCTTTAGACCGCGTCCAGCCGCATCGCGCGCGATACCGACACCATTGATGCCACCGCCAACAATCAGCAAGTCAAAGGTTTCTTTCTCCGTTCCTGGCATCGCGAAGAATCTAAGTTAGTTAATTTGTCCCCGTGAACGTATGAGGGGGTTGTTATACCATTGAACTCGATGTTTAACCTCTTCTCACAGAGATACTGGAAATGAAGCCACTGGCAGAGCTTCCACCCGCCGTGCGTCGCGACATTCGTGGGATATTTGTCGACATCGACAATACCCTGACTACGGACGGACGGCTGACGGCACAGGCCTACTCAGCCCTGGAACGACTGAGGGATGCGGCCATCTTGACGGTTCTCATCACCGGCCGGCCGGCCGGCTGGTGTGATCATATTGCGCGCATGTGGCCGGTCGATGCCGTGGTCGGTGAAAACGGTGCGTTCTACTTTCGCTACGATCATACTCAACACAAGATGCACCGTCGATTTGTACTTGATAAAGATGAACGGGCGGCGAACCGTCAACGGCTGGACGATCTGTGCGACACCATCCTTTCGCAGGTGCCGGGTGCTGCCGTTAGCGCCGACCAAGCGTATCGAGAATCGGATCTTGCCATCGACTATTGCGAAGATGTCCCACCGCTTCCACCGTCAGTGGTGGCGCATATCGTTTCATTGTTCGAGCAAGCGGGCGCAATTGCCAAGGTGAGTTCCATTCATGTCAATGGATGGTTTGGCGATTACGATAAGTTAAAGATGACGTGCATTATGGCGCGTGAGTGTTTCGGAATCGATCTCGACACAGACAAGGCTAGCTACGTATTTGTCGGTGATTCGCCCAACGATGCACCGATGTTTGACTACTTCCCTAATGCAATCGGCGTGGCCAATATCCGGGAATTCGCCGATCGGTTAAAGACAAAACCGGCCTATGTGACAGACGCCCGGTGTGGGGCGGGGTTTGCGGAGGTGGTTGACGTACTCCTACAACCGCGAGTCGCAAGTGGCAAGTAGCATTAACTATGAAGCGAGTAGCAAGGTTTGGGTAGCAAGAGTCGGGTCAGAACGGTTTTCCTCTTTCCCCTTGCTACTTAGCTACTTGGTACTTGCTACTCGTTCCATATTCCTTGCTACTCGCTACTGAATCTAAGTAATCCGGTTTCTTACCGTTGCTGACACGAATTCGCTGACGAGCACCACACCAAAAATAGCGATGAGCATCACCGAGACTTCGTGCCAGGCAAACTGGTTGATCGAGGAGTACAGCATGATGCCGATGCCACCCGCGCCGACAAAACCGAGGACCGTAGACTCGCGGATGTTGATATCCCAGCGGTAGATAATAGTGCCGAATATCACGGGTAACACCTGGGGTATCACGCCGACCACCAGCACCTGCAAGCGCGATGCGCCGGTAGCCTCGATCGCTTCCACCGTGCCGGTGTCGATCTCCTCGATCGCCTCGGCGATCAACTTGCCGACGAAGCCGATGGAGCGAGCCGCAATCGACCAAACACCGGCCATGGGCCCGGGCCCGAATATGGCGACGAATATCAGGGCCCAGACGATGGTGTTGACGGAGCGCGACGTCACTAGGATCAAGCGGCCGATGAACCAGGTAAGCGCGTTCGGCGTCGTGTTCCTTGCCGAGAGGATGGCGATCGGCAGCGCGATAATTACGGTAACCACCGTGCCGAGGGTGGCGATATTGATGGTCTCGATCAGCGGGCCCGCCACGTCCTCGAAGAACGGCCAGTACGGTGGGATCATGCGCTCGAGCAGGTCGGCTGCCTGCACATGGGCGTCTAGAAAGTAGAACCACGTGATGTCGAGATCGCTGAGCGCCCATACCGCCACCAGGACGATGCCGAGGTACCATATATAGCGAATGAGTGTTTCTTTCGGGCTAAAACGGCGCCAGACTTCGGGGTACTTTTGGGCGTGCTCTTGGACGGTCATCTCGGTGTGCTCCGGCGCAACCCGCTAGGTCATCGCAGGCGCGCACGCACCCAGTGGCTGAAGAACTCGCCGAGAAACACGAGCGCTACGATCGTTATCAAGATGGCGAGGCTGAAATCGTAGTCATAACGTGAGAACGATGCAGCGAGCACCTGGCCGATGCCGCCGGCGCCGACGATGCCGACCACCGTCGAGTGCCGGATATTGGCGTCGAGGCGGTAGATCGACACACCCAGATAACGCGGCAGGATCTGCGGCTGTATCGCATAGAGCAGCATCTTGGGAAAGCTGGCACCCGTCGCCCGGACCGCTTCCATCTGGCCGGGGGGTAGGTTCTCGATATCTTCCGCCAGCATCTTGCCGATAAAGCTCATGCTGGCGACGACCAGAGTCAGCATGCCCGCAAGCGGACCGAAGCCGAAAATCTTCACAAAGAAGATGGCAATGATGACCTCATGGAAGGTGCGGGTGATGGCGAGAAGGGCCCTTCCCACCAGGTAGACCGGCAACGGCGCAAGATTGCGCGCCGCGCACAGACCGAGCGGGATTGCCAGCATCATCCCGAACAGGCTCGCGGCGAGCGCCATCTGCACGCTTTCGATCATGCCCTTGACCAGCAACTGCCAGCGGCTGAAATCTGGCGGGACCATGCGGGCGAACATGTCCGCCGCTCGCGGTAGCCCGTGGCTCGCGCGGGTCCAGTCTATGTCCAGGGATCCGACCGACCAGATGAGGTAGGCGATGACCAGAATCGTGAAGCCGTGGCGGTAGTAGGGGTGGGCGATAAGCCTGGGGGGTTTCCAAGTCGTCGGCGTGGCGCGAGCGCTCATCCCGCGGCCCCCTCTTGCTCAATTTTCTTCATATTGTTCTCGCGCTTCGTGTCTTCGTCCTCGACCTTTCGGATGGTGGCACTCCAATCTTCTTCGCCATAGATGGCGGTCAGTACACTAGCATCGAGCTCGCTCGGGTGGCCGTCGAACACAATCTTGGCGCCACTCAGACCGATGATGCGGTCAGAGAAGTCCTGCGCGAGGCCAACGTCGTGGATGTTGACCAGTGCTGGCGTCCCCCGTTCCTGCGCCAGCTCGCAAAGCAGGCGCATGATTTGACGCGAGGTCTTGGGGTCGAGACTAGCCGTCGGCTCATCGACCAGCAGCAGATCAGGTTTCTGCATCAGCGCACGCGCGATGCCGACACGTTGTCGTTGGCCGCCTGAGAGCGCATCGGCACGGGTGTCCTGGTAATCGTTGAGCCCGACACGATCAAGCAGCTCGAATGCGGCGGCGATGTCATGCGGCGGGTAGCTTCTTCGATACGCCTGCCAGAGACTGACGTAACCGAGGCGGCCCGAGAGCAGGTTCTCCATTACCGTCAGACGCTCGACCAGGTTGTACTCTTGAAAGATCATGCCCATGCGGCGTCGCGCCTTCCTGAGCTCGCGCCGCGACAAGGCGGTGACATCGAGATCATTGAGGACGATTCGTCCTGCGGTAGGCTCGACAAGGCGGTTGATGCAACGAATC
>LXTK01000240.1 GCA_001643475.1 Proteobacteria bacterium SPGG2
AAAGATGTAATCCTGTTTCACCAGGCAACACATAGATCACCATCGGCGACGTCGAATCAGCCTCACCGCCAATACGTATGCAGATGACTTTACCCTTAAGGGCATTTAGACGCCTAAGTGTTTCTGGATCGAGACCCAACAAACGATTAGTGAGTTGTTCAAGCAAAACAACCCAACTCGTAGATTCGGTACCTTCCGACTTGCCACTGGCATCACTACCCGACATCGTGTGGTCTGTCCTACAACTTGTAGGCCTTATGAAGAGCGACGATTCCGCCACTGAGATTGAAGTAATCTACATTCGAGAATCCGGCTGCCGTCATCATCGTCTTTAGTGCATTTTGCTTTGGATGACGACGAATAGACTCGGCCAAGTAACGATAACTGGCTTCGTCTTTGGCAACCAGTCGCCCCAGCAACGGTAAGACACTAAACGAATAGGCATCGTAGATCTTGCTAAGCCCAGGTCGCGTCGGATGCGAAAATTCTAGTACCAACATGCGCCCGCCGACTTTGAGCGTCCGATACATAGAACTTAAAGCACGCTCCATGTGGGTGACATTGCGCAGGCCGAACGCGATAGTAATGCAGTCGAAGTAGTCATCGGCAAATGGGAGATTTTCCGCATCCGCCTGTACGAATTCGACGTTGCCAACGATGCCGCTATCAGCGAGGCGCGCGCGACCGACGGATAACATGGAATCATTGATATCGGCGATAATCACCCGGCCCTCGGTCCCCACCCGTGGGGCAAACAATCGCGCCAAATCCCCAGTTCCGCCAGCGACATCGAGCACACGATGGCCTTCACGGACATTACTTTGCTGTATTGTAAAACGCTTCCAAAGGCGGTGTGCACCGAGCGACATTAAGTCGTTCATCAAATCATACTTTGTAGCCACCGAATGAAATACGCCCGCCACTAGTTTTGGCTTTTCGAACTTGGGAACTTGGCGGTAACCGAAATGAGTCGTTTTATCCTTGTCGCTGGCTCGAACCATTGTCTCTTACTCTGCCGATCCAGATTCGCGTTTGCATCCTGCCTGTTGCAAGCGATCGAGGTATTGTTGCCAAAGCTTCTCTTTATTGACCCCCAAATGATGCAGCCATTCCCACGAGTAAAGCCCGGTGTTATGCCCATCATCGAAGTGCAGACACACTGCATAGGTGCCGACGGGTTCGATGTTAATGATATTCACTTTCTCCTTGCCAATCTGCAAAACTTCTTGACCGGGGCTATGGCCCTGAACTTCTGCCGATGGGGAGTAGACGCGGAGATATTCACATGACAACTTGAAGCTGGTGTCGTCATCGAACGCCACCTCAAGTACACGCGACTTCTGGTGCAACTTGATGTCTGTCGGTCTGACCTTTGACTGGTCCATCGCGATATCTCGACCCCAGGCGCCCATACTCACTAGTCGGCGACGTCATGATTATACCGTTTTCACGGTAAAACAATCGCTTAGCGTCGGATTACCTGGATAGGTGGACTACTGGAAAAACGACTGATCGAAGAACATGCCCTTGAACATGAAGAAAAACATAATGGCGAGCAATGCACCTGCCGGCAGGGTTATCACCCAAGACATGAAAATATTACCGACCACACGCAAATTAATCGCAGCGATACCACGGGCGAACCCTACCCCTAATACCGCCCCTACCAGCGTATGGGTAGTGGAAATTGGTAGACCGGTATAAGACGCCAGTACTACAGTGCTGGCGGCTGACAGATTGGCGGCGAAACCCCGGCTGGGGGTTAGTTCGGTAATTCGCTCGCCCACGGTGCGCATAACTCGATAACCGAAAGTAGCAAGACCAATGACGATGCCGGCGCCGCCTACTAATAGCACCCACGGCGGTAGTGCCGACTTCTGCAGGACCTCACCGGTAGTCACCGTGCTAATAACCGCCGCCATTGGGCCCACCGCATTGGCGACATCGTTGGAGCCGTGGGCAAAGGCCATGGCGGCAGCAGTAAAAATCATTAGCGCACCAAATACCTTTTCTACATTGGTGAAATGAAAATCTCGATCCGCCGCCGGGTCGATTCTGATCCGCCTTATCAGCCAAAACCCCAGGGCTGAAGCCATAACGGCGACCAAGGTTGCGAGGCTAAGGCTCTCGAGGCCGCTAAGTTTAAAACCGACATGTTGCAATCCTTTAGTCAGCGTCAACATGACGATCACAAAGCTCACCGCAAAGACATAGAACGGCCCGTATTTCTTGGCATTGTGCAACGGGTCATCGGTATTGATGATCAGGGTCTGGATGCTGTTAAACACGGCATAAGAGATAGTGCCGGCCAGCAGCGGTGAAACCACCCAGCTCATGACGATGGTGCCAATCTTGTCCCACTGAACAGCCTCGACGCTGATGCCGACAGCAGCAAAGCCCACCACGGCGCCAACGATGGTGTGCGTCGTAGACACCGGCCAGCCACGCCACGACGCGATGAACAACCAAACCCCGGCGGCAAGCAGGGCCGCCAGCATACCGTAAATCAGCAGATCCGGCGTTTCGACAAAAACCGACGTGTCCACAATGCCCTTGCGGATCGTCGACGTGACTTCACCCCCCGCCAAATAGGCACCGACAAACTCGAAGACGGCCGCGATCATAACTGCTTGTCTCGCGGTTAGGGCACCCGAGCCAACCGATGTCGCCATGGCGTTAGCAACGTCGTTGGCCCCTATCCCCCAGGCCATAAACAGCCCGAAGGCGCCAGCTAGTGATAAGTAAACGACAGTTGGATCGAGCGCCACGCGTTATCTCGCCAGCAACAGCTGTAATCGGCTGCCAACGCGTTGGGCATAATCCGCGACTTGCCCGACCCCTTCGATGAGTCGGTAGGTAAACATCACATCAGTGGCGCGCAGATCATGTTCGAGTCCGAAAAGGATGGCCCGCAGCTCCACTTGTATGCGGTCGGTTTCACTCTCAATCTTGTTGAGTTTCGCAATCATGTCTTGTACGCGTTCTACCTCGATCCCGCGGAACCCAGTTTCCACCAGCTCGTCGAGTTCGTTGATGATGCTCAAGGCTTGCGCGGATGCATCTATTACCCGGGCCACGTACTCAACGAATAGCCTATGCATGGTCTGGGGTAGGCGCATTTGGCGACCAACAATAAGCCCGGCGATATCCTTTGCTTGGTTCGCCATGTTGTCTTGCATCATCAACACGTCCAGCAGGTCTCGCCGATCGACCGGCATGAACAGACTAGTCGGTAGATCATGCCGTAGTGCTTTCTTTTTGTCGTCGGCACCGTGTTCTAATTGTGTGATTTGTTCTTGGACCCGTACGACCTCGTTCGCGTCATCGGCCATCACCGCCTCGAATAATGGCTTCAACAGGCCGACACACGCGTGTACCTGACTCATGTGTTCCTGCAAGGGGCGGATTGGGGACTTGCCGAAGAGTTTGCTGAAATACCCGGTGGTCATCCAACTCCCTCTAGCCAGAAAATATTGCCCGTCGTCTTGGTCTCTTGATGTCGGCGCGGACTATAATCACGGCAATCAGTGTCCGTAAGTTTATTCTTCTAGAAAAGGATTACTTAGACTACGCCATCGCTCAGACAGCGGGCTAACTTAGCGACCGATGTCTTCTTCTCGTAACCACGCTGCCACACGACCCGAGAAATAGCTCAAGATCGCATCGGCACCGGCGCGCTTTATGGAGAGTAGCGATTCCAGCACAACAGCACGCTCGTCCAGCCAGCCATTTTGGGCCGCAGCCATTAGCATGGCGTATTCACCACTCACCTGATAGACAAAAGTAGGCATGCCAAAGCGCTCTTTGACGCGCCGGACAATGTCTAGGTACGGCAGGCCAGGTTTGACCATGACCATATCCGCCCCTTCTTCTATGTCCAAGGCAACTTCACGTAAGGCTTCATCGCTGTTGGCTGGATCTATTTGGTAGGTCGATTTGCTGCCCTTACCCAGATTGCCGGCAGACCCGACCGCATCGCGAAATGGACCATAGAAGCTGGACGCGTACTTGGCTGAATAAGCGAGGATACGTGTGTGGATGAACCCGGCTTGTTCCAACGCCTCACGAATCGCGCCGATTCGCCCATCCATCATGTCAGAGGGCGCCACTATGTCACTACCGGCTTCGGCAAGCGCGAGTGCTTGGTGTACCAAAACTTCTATGGTTTCGTCATTCAACACATAGCCATCGACACCGACCAAGCCATCCTGGCCATGCGAGGTGTAAGGGTCTAATGCCACGTCGGTGATAATGCCTAGTTCCGGAACGGCTGACTTCACTGCCCGCACCGTACGCTGCACAAGCCCGTCGGGATTGTAGGCCTCTTTCGCCGTCTGAGACTTCTTATCCGCAGGCGTTACCGGAAACAGCGCCACAGCTGGTACACCAAGCCGGAAGAGTTGTTCGGCGTATTTCACCAATCGGTCAATGGTGAGACGTTCGACACCCGGCATCGATGCCACCGGTTCACTACGATTATCACCATCTATGATAAATACCGGTTGGATTAGATCATCGACCGCCAGACGTGACTCACGCATTAACCGGCGGCTAAATTGCTCGCGACGCATACGGCGCATCCGCAGCAGCGGAAACTGACCGCTAGCCGCCGTGTGATTATTTGTTTTCGGCCATCCGTCTTTGGGCATAGTGCTGCCTTAACGTAAAGAAATCACGCCGCGCTGCCGAATGCAAGGTGTGCGTAAGCATAACGCTTCACCGTATGCCTGGGCGGCAATGGTGGGGGGGTTCACGCGGGCCGCGGCAACGCTGCCACGGGTTTCTACTTGGTCTTTTTCGCCTTTCGAGCCTTGGCTTTTTTCTTGGCTTTCTTCTTTTTGGCGACCTTCTTTATGACCTTGGCCTTGCGAGCCTTCTTCTTGACCTTTACCTTCTTTGCCTTCTTCTTGACCTTTTTGGCGACCTTCTTCTTGGCCGCCTTCTTGGCCGCCTTGGATGCAACCGGCTTGCCCTTGGCTTTCGCCGTTACCGCCCGAGTGGCGGCCATCGCCGCCGCCAATGGGCGTATTTGTGCCTCGATAATGCTGCAAATGTTGCTGAATATATCGCCAATACTGCCGATACCACGAACCGTACGCAGTTTGCCTTGCGCCTTATAGTAAGACACGAGCGGCGCCGATTTTTCTTCGTACACCATAAGACGATTCCGCACCGCTTCCTCATTGTCGTCGGGGCGGTGGTGTAACACCTCACCGGTCTTATCGTCACGGCCGGGGACCTTGGGCGGTTTGAAATAGATGTTATAGATCGTGCCCGTCGAGGGCGCGATTCGACGGCCAGTCAGGCGTTTCATCAACACTTCCTTATCTACGTCTACCAACAGCGCCAACTGTAGCGGCTTCCCGAGTCGTGCCAATGTCGCGTCCAACGCCTGCGCCTGTGGGATGTTGCGCGGGAACCCGTCTAGGATAAACCCGCCGCGCGCATCAGGCCGCGTCAAACGATCTTGCATAATCCCCAAAACCACGTGATCTGACACCAAATCACCGGCATCCATGGCCTGTTTGGCTCGTTTTCCAAGTTCGGTGCGACTAGCGACGGCTTCGCGAAGTATGTCGCCAGTTGAAATTTGTGGGATATTAAACTTCCCGATCAGTAACTTAGCCTGCGTTCCCTTGCCGGAACCAGGCGCTCCCAAGAGTACGATTCTCATCTTTGTTCCTGGTTTTATCGGTGTTTTTAGCGGCTTAGACGCCAATTTGGCCGCGCCGAGCTAAACTACCTTCTTGTCCAGCGACCGTCAATGGTTTTTTGGCTGTAATTAGGTCGAATCCTGTGCAATCGTGATCAAACGCGTGAACTACGATAATCTACGCCACCAAAAATTCGGTCGATGCCGAAGTTGCTATTACCTAATGCCGATACCTGACTTCGACGATAGCGAGCTTTGGGTAATTCGGATCACGCTCAAAGAGCGGTATGGAGAGGAGCGCGAGTACGAACTGGCTGATGGTGAGTTACAGCTAGATCCCTCAGATTCGACCCTTACCCTCTGTGCTACTGTGTGTTGGTCGGCGCGAGACTGCAACTTTGTCGTTTTTAAGGTTGCAGAGCAACATAGCGTTGTCAGTTCTTTTATGGTGGGCACGAACAACTCGGTACTGGACAGAAGCAATACAACGATCTCGCAGCATGTGTGACAACCCTCGCGAGCACAAACCGACCATGAAAAAGAACGGGCGGGGATACGATCAGGCCTGACCGGAGACGAGATACGATGAGCTCAACCCTGAAAGGCGCCAATCGAGAGAAAGCGCCTATGCCGAAAGCAAAAGCAAGAAATGCATTTTATGCACAATCCGGCGGCGTTACCGCCGTCATTAACGCGACCGCCTGTGGCGTAATCGAAACCGCTCGCAAACATAAGAAAAAAATCACAAAGGTCCTGGCTGGCCGCGATGGCATCATTGGCGCGCTCACCGAAGATCTGATCGATACCAGCAAAGAATCGGCCAAATCCATTCGCGCCTTACGATACACGCCCGGCGGCGCCTTCGGTTCCGCCCGCTACAAGCTCAAAGGACTACAGGAAAACCGCGCCGAGTACGAGCGCTTGATCGAAGTCTTCAAAGCGCATGATATCGGCTACTTCTTCTACAATGGCGGCGGCGACTCACAAGATACATGCCACAAGGTTTCACAGATCGGGCAAAAACTCGGATACCCGATTGTGTGCGTCGGTATCCCAAAAACAGTGGACAATGATCTGCCTGTGACGGATAACTGTCCAGGGTTCGGCTCGGTAGCGAAATACATTGCCACCTCCATCCGTGAGGTCGGGTTCGACGTCGCCAGCATGTCCAAGACATCGACAAAGGTGTTTGTGTTGGAGGCAATGGGGCGACATGCGGGCTGGATCGTGGCGGCTAGCGGCCTGGCAGCAGAAGCACCGGGTGAGGCACCCCACATCATTCTGTTTCCAGAGATTACTTTCGATGAAGAAAAGTTTCTCGCTAAGGTCGATAGCACCGTAAAGAAATATGGCTATTGCGCCATTGTTGTATCCGAAGGCGTAAGAAACAAGGACGGCAAATTCCTTGCCGAGGCAGGCACCCGCGATGCCTTCGGGCATGTCCAGTTGGGCGGCGTAGCCCCGGCTATCGCGCAACTGGTTAAGGCCAAACTCGGTTACAAGTACCACTGGGCGGTGGCGGATTACCTCCAGCGCTCGGCTCGACATATTGCCTCCAAGACAGACGTCGAACAGGCCTACGCACTGGGTAAAGCGGCAGTGCAACTCGCCTTGAAGGGCAATAACGCGGTCATGCCAACCATCGTGCGTACATCTAATAATCCCTACAAATGGAAAATCGGCGTCGCCAAACTCTCTGACGTCGCCAACATTGAAAAGAAAATGCCCGAGGACTTCATCACCCAAGACGGTTTTGGCATCACCCGCAAATGCCGCAACTACCTGGGACCACTCATTAAGGGCGAGGACTATCCAACATTCAAGAACGGACTGCCACAATACGTAAGGCTCAAGAATGTGGCGGTGAAGAAGAAACTGAAGAAGCGATACAAGATCTAAGCACATCGCTTTTCGCGCCAAACCATTAATCGTGGCTGGACACGAACCCTGTGACGGGATACAACAGCGCCTGCCCGGGCTACCCGGGCCGGAGACAGACATGACGCTCGACAAGGCGCGGGAGCTCCCGAAGGTACAAGCTGGATTCGGCGGATTTTACAATAGCAACTCGGCCAAATTGATTCTCTCGGAGGTCAGCCGGGAGCACGGGCAGGTGGCAGTAGATCAACTAATACGCGAGCTGGAACTCGAAAAGGTCTTCGGTTTCGAACCGGGGACACGCTTCGAGGGCGGGCTTGCTAAGAAATAACGAACTTAACAACTAGGGAGAACCTTTGATGATCCCCACCTTAATCTTTGCCATCGCATGTGGTATTGCCGCCATTGTCTATGGCGCGTTATCTATCAAATGGATATTGGGCAAACCGGCTGGCAACCCGCGCATGCGCGAGATCGCGGCTGCGATCCAGGAAGGGGCGGCGGCATACCTGAACCGTCAATACTCGGCGATTGCGATCGTAGGCGCCATTGTGTCGGTCGTGATCTGGGTTGCCTTGGGCTTCGCAACCGCCCTTGG